>DASXXQ010000224.1:0-4520 GCA_036502985.1 Buttiauxella sp. | reverse complement strand
CAGACCACAAGACATTATGCCGTTGACCGAATTGTTTGTGGCGCGATTTGCCGATGAGCAGGGTGTGCCACGTCCGAAACTGGCGAATGATTTGAGTAATGTGCTCACCCGTTATGGCTGGCCGGGCAACGTGCGTCAGTTAAAAAATGCGATTTATCGCGCCTTAACGCAGCTGGAAGGTTACGAATTGCGCCCGCAGGATATCCTGTTGCCCGATTTTGACACCGCGAGTTTGGTTGTTGGGGAAGAGGCGATGGAAGGGTCGCTGGATGATATTACCAGCCGCTTTGAACGCTCGGTGCTGACACAGCTTTATCGTACTTATCCAAGTACGCGTAAGCTCGCGAAACGCCTGGGTGTTTCGCACACCGCGATTGCGAATAAGTTACGTGAATACGGTTTGAGTCAGCGTAAAACAGAAGAGTAACAGGGCAGGAACGAAAACTAATGCCCCCGGTTCTCGGGGGCATTCACACTTAAGCCTGAAGGGCTTCCAGTGCTGCAGCATAATCCGGCTCGTTAGTGATTTCATTCACTAACTGGCTGAATACCACTTCATCTTTCTCATTGATAACCACGACTGCACGAGCCGTCAGGCCTTTCAGTGCACCTTCAGAAATACCTACGCCATAAGCTTGCTGGAATTCAGGGTTACGCAGAGTAGACAATGTTACTACGTTGCTCAGACCTTCTGCGCCGCAGAAGCGAGACTGTGCAAATGGCAGATCGGCGGAAACACACAGTACAACGGTGTTATCCATGTCGGTGGCCAGTTGGTTGAATTTGCGCACGGAAGCGGCACAAACGCCGGTGTCGATGCTTGGGAAAATGTTCAGTACTTTACGTTTTCCGGCGAATTGGCTCAGTGCAACATCAGAAAGATCTTTTGCTACCAGAGTGAAAGCTTCCGCTTTGTTGCCAGCTTGTGGGATCTGACCTGCAACTGCTACAGGGTTGCCCTGGAAATGAACGGTTTGTGACATGTTTGATTTTCCTTTTTACATAAAGTTAACGCCGGGAACAGTGTATGTCAGCATTAATCGTCTGCATATAAAAAATTGATACTGCAAGCAAAAGTGAACTCTGGCTATACTCAGCAAACAACGTATAACAGCAGGCACAACAATGAGAAAAGTGAAGGTTTATCAGGAAGCATGGCCGCTGCACACTCCTTTTGTGATTTCACGCGGCACCCGCAGCGAAGCGGTCGTGGTGGTGGTGGAGCTTGAAGAAGACGGCATTAAAGCGGTGGGTGAATGCACGCCGTATCCACGTTATGGCGAAAGCGATGTTTCTGTGCTTGCCCAAATCACCTCGATTCTCCCGCAGTTAGAACAAGGGATGACACGTGAGCAATTACAAGATGCGCTGCCTGCCGGTGCTGCGCGTAATGCAGTCGATAGCGCGTTGTGGGATTTGGATGCTCGTCGCCAAAAAAGAACGCTTTCGTATATTGCGGGTGTTGAACTTCCTGAATTAGTCATCACTGCACAGACCGTTAGCATTGCCGAACCTGAACAGATGGCCGCGGCGGCAAAACTGCTGTGGAATAAAGGTGCGCGTTTGTTAAAGGTGAAACTCGATGACCGATTGATCACCGAGCGAATGGTGGCTATTCGTGCAGCGGTTCCTGAAGCGGTGTTGATCGTTGATGCCAACGAAGCCTGGCACAGCGATGGGCTGGCCGCACGTTGCCAGTTACTGGCCGATCTTAATGTGGCGATGCTTGAGCAGCCGCTACCGGCAGGGCAGGACAGCACGCTGGCGAACTTCATTCATCCCTTGCCAATTTGTGCCGATGAAAGCTGCCATACTCGCGAAAGCCTGCCTGCACTGAAAGGGCGTTATGACATGGTGAACGTGAAGCTGGATAAAACCGGAGGGTTAACCGAAGCGCTGGCATTAACTCAAGCTGCGCGTGAACAAGGTTTTGATGTGATGCTGGGCTGCATGTTATGCACTTCGCGGGCGATAGCCGCAGCGTTACCGCTGGCAGCTAAAGTCCGCTTTGCCGATCTGGATGGCCCAACATGGCTGGCCGTTGATGTTGAACCCGGGCTGCATTTTGAAACCGGTAAACTTTATCCGTAACGGTTTTTACTTCTGCCAGTGCAACAAACCCATCATCGCATCCAGATACCGCTCGCTCGCTTCGTCAGCTGAGATGGGCGGGAACTCTGCGGTGATACAAGGCAAATCTAAATCTGCGCACCAACTTCCGAAAGATCCTGGCGTTTCGTAACCGACGCTGGTGACCAGTGGCAATTCAAACGCCTTCGCAAGCCATACACCTAGCGCTGAATTATCCGGATCTTCAATGCAGCCTAACGGATCATGGAAAGAGACAATCCATGCAGGTTGCAGGGTATGAATTAACTGACATAGCGCGGCGGTTTCTGGCTCAGAACCTGGTTTCTTACCGGTAGAGAGCACCACATCCCGCGCGTCTGCGCTGCTGTTCCAACGATACACCGTCTCGCCAGCCTTCCAGTTGGCGGCGGGGAAGTTACGATTCAGGTCCACACCATTGGCATTTGCGCGTAAGCCGAGCTGACAGCCGTCAGGGTTTACCGCCAGCACCACATGGTGACGGCGATGTTCAGGTTCTAGCGTGCGTAATGCGCATGAAAGCGTAACCATCGCGGCATTTTCATCACCATGCGTCCCCGCAATAATCAATCCACTGCGCTGTTCACTCGGCGCTGCAGGGAACCAAATAAGCGGTGCGCCGAAAACAGATTTTCCATAACGTTCAGAGCCTTGTGGCAAATGGCCTCGTTGTGAACGAGGGCGGTGGGCAGACATAGTTTTCCTTAATGCGCTTTAAATTTTTCTTGCTGATAGTAATAGCAGTGATTTAAAAAAAACTCATCAGAAACAATCTCCTGTCAGACCAGTTACAGAATTAATCTGATTAATGGCAAAATCGATTTAACTGGCCAGATTTTTCTGGTCGCGATAGATTTCTATCACGTTATTTAGTTTTGTTATTGGCAAAACAGTTGATTGCGTTACATTGTTTGTCAGTCACTGGCGTGAGCGTAGTGCTGCCCCAAACAAAATTATTCATAAGGGTAAACAATGAAAAAGCATTTTTTGACCACTTGTTGTGCGTTAGCCATCGCCAGCGCCTTTTCAACCTCCTGGGCGGCGGATGTTCCTGCGGGCACCAAACTTGCGGTTGACCAGAGCCTGGTGCGCCACATTAAAGATGAACCTGCATCCCTTGATCCGGTGAAAGCCGTGGGGTTGCCTGAAATTCAGGTGATCCGCGATCTGTTTGAAGGCCTGGTTAACCAGAATGAAAAGGGCCAACTTGAGCCGGGTGTTGCCACCAAGTGGCAAAGTAATGACAACCGTACCTGGACATTTACTCTGCGTGATAATGCCCGTTGGTCGGACGGCTCACCGGTTACGGCACAAGATTTTGTCTACAGCTGGCAGCGTCTGGTTGATCCCAAAAACACTTCACCGTTTGCCTGGTTTGCAGCACTAGCGGGAATTAATAATGCTCAGGCTATTATTGATGGAAAAATGCCTGCTGATAAGCTTGGCGTGACAGCGGTAGATGCCAGAACACTGCGCATTCAGTTAGATAAACCGGTGCCATACTTCCCAAATCTGACAGCTAACTTCTCGTTGTACCCCGTTCCGAAAACTGTTGTAGAAAAATTCGGTAATGATTGGACGAAGCCAGGCAATCTAGTGGGCAATGGTGCATACGCGCTTCAAGACCGTATCGTTAATGAAAAACTGGTGGCGGTGCAGAATAAAAATTATTGGGATAACAGCAAAACGGTGATTACCAAAGTCACGTTCATTCCTATCAACCAGGAATCTTCGGCGACCAAACGTTATCTGGCTGGGGATATTGATATCACCGAGTCCTTCCCAAAAAATCTCTATCAGAAACTGCTAAAGGACATTCCCGGCCAGGTTTATACGCCGCCGCAGTTGGGAACGTATTATTACGCCTTTAACACCCAAAAAGGGCCGACTGCCGACCCACGAGTGCGCCTGGCTCTTAGCATGACAATTGACCGCCATATCATGGCCGAGAAGGTATTGGGCACAGGTGAAAAACCTGCGTGGCGCTTTACTCCGGATGTCACTGCAGGCTTCAAGCCTGAACCTTCTCCGTTTGAGCAAATGAGCCAGAAAGAAGCGAATGCTCAGGCGAAAACGTTGCTACAAGCTGCGGGGTACGGCCCAAACAAGCCGCTTAAACTCACGCTGTTGTATAACACCTCAGAAAACCACCAGAAAATTGCTATTGCGGTCGCATCCATGTGGAAGAAAAATCTGGGTGTTGATGTGAAGTTGCAAAATCAGGAATGGAAAACCTACATCGACAGCCGTAACACCGGTAATTTCGACGTGATTCGTGCCTCATGGGTCGGGGACTACAACGAACCGTCTACTTTCCTGTCGCTGCTAACCTCAACTCATAGCGGCAATATTTCGCGCTTTAATGCCCCGGAATACGACAAGATTTTGGCGCAGGCAAGCCAGGAAACGAC
>DASXXQ010000223.1:0-3111 GCA_036502985.1 Buttiauxella sp. | reverse complement strand
AGCCAACATTGGGCAATGGAAGGACGCGAATAAATAGTCAGTAAGCCTGACAACTCCTGGTTTTTGATATCCAGGATTTCCTGGTTGAGCGTATCCAGCGAGGATTTTAACGCCCAGAAGACACGTTTACCTTCATGGGTCAGTTCGACTTTACGGTGCGAACGCACAAATAACTGAATCCCCAACTCCTGCTCCAGCTGATTAATTCGATGGCTTACCGCGCTCGAACTCAGTGAAAGCTCTTCTGCCGCCAGGGCGAAGGATTGATGCCGCGCAGCAACTTCAAACGTATAGAGTTTGGATAATTGCCAGCCGTTGAGTAAGCGATTTCTGACTTCACGAAGCGGGTCCATAGCGGCCTCTGGGTAAGTTGAATAGGCTCACATTGTAAAAAAATCCGCAGCAATCCTCAGTTTTAAGATGCAAAAAGTTGAACCAAAGTCTAATTTCAACCCTAATTTTCAACCTGTATCACTCTTTTGAATCAATCCACATCACCTGAAAGGCCATTTATATCGTTTGTCAGCCTGTGGCGATTTTTATCCAATAGCAGCAGATAAATCGCTCAACGAGGTGGAATATGGAATCTCAGATCTGGGTTGTAGGCACGCTGCTTAGTAGCATTATTTTGATTGTGTTCACCATCGTAAAACTGAAGTTTCACCCTTTCCTCGCATTGCTGTTGGCCAGCTTTTTTGTCGGCACGATGATGAGCATGAGCCCACTGGATATGGTCAACGCCATTGAAAACGGCATCGGCAGTACCTTAGGGTTCCTTGCCGCGGTTATCGGCCTGGGGACCATTTTGGGCAAGATGATGGAAGTCTCCGGCGGGGCCGAACGTATTGGCCTGGCATTGCAGCGCTGTCGCTGGTTGTCTGCTGACGTCATCATGGTTCTGGTCGGGTTAATTTGCGGCATCACGCTGTTCGTGGAAGTGGGTGTGGTGTTGCTGATCCCACTGGCGTTTTCTATCGCGAAAAAGACCAATACCTCTTTGCTTAAGCTGGCAATTCCGTTGTGTACTGCATTAATGGCCGTGCATTGTGTTGTTCCACCGCACCCGGCAGCGCTCTATGTCACCAACAAGTTGGGGGCGGATGTTGGCACCGTGATTGTGTACGGTTTGCTGGTAGGTTTGACCGCGTCTCTGGTCGGCGGGCCGTTATTCCTGAAATTAATTGGCGATCGCCTGCCGTTTAAAGCCGTTCCCGCTGAATTTTCTGACCTGAAAGTACGTAAAGAAGAGTCGTTACCTTCGCTTGGCGCGACGCTGTTTACCGTGTTGTTGCCCATCGGCCTGATGCTGGTAAAAACCGTCGCTGAGTTGAATATGGCGAAAGGCGGGACGTTGTATACGGTACTGGAGTTTATCGGCAACCCGATTACCGCCATGTTTATCGCCGTATTTGTGGCCTATTACGTCCTGGGATTACGCCAGCATATGAGCATGGGCACGCTGCTGACGCATACAGAGAATGGCTTCGGTTCTATCGCCAATATTTTGCTGATTATCGGCGCAGGCGGCGCGTTTAACGCCATCCTTAAAACCAGTGGTCTGGCGGATTCGCTGGCGGTGCTGCTGTCTAATTTGCACATGCATCCAATTTTGCTGGCATGGCTGGTCGCCCTGATTTTGCACGCCGCGGTAGGCTCTGCAACCGTAGCGATGATGGGAGCAACCGCGATTGTGGCTCCAATGCTGCCTTTGTATCCCAACGTGAGCCCGGAAATTATCACCATTGCTATTGGCTCCGGCGCAATTGGTTGCACCATCGTGACCGATTCCCTGTTCTGGCTGGTGAAACAGTATTGCGGTGCAACACTCAACGAAACATTTAAATATTATACAACGGCGACATTTATCGCCTCTCTGCTGGCACTGGGCGCTACGTTCCTGCTTTCATTTATCATCTAAGCGCAAAGAGATTGTCTTATGAAAAACGCTGAAATAAATACCTTAATTCAACAGTTCCCATTGGTTCGTGAGCTGATTGATCTGCACGAAACTCGTTGGTTCAACCCAGCAACCACATCGTTTGCTGAAGGCTTGCCTTATGTCGGCCTGACGGCTGAAGATGTGCAGGATGCCCACGATCGCCTGACGCGCTTTGCCCCTTATCTGGCGAAAGCATTCCCGGAAACGGCAGCAAACAACGGTATTATCGAGTCAGAATTGGTAGCTATTCCGGCAATGAAAAAACGCCTGGAAACAGAGCATAAGCAACCCATCTTTGGCCAATTGCTGCTGAAGAAAGACAGCCATTTGCCTATTTCAGGTTCAATTAAAGCGCGTGGGGGAATTTATGAAGTCCTGACACACGCCGAAAAACTGGCGCTGGAAGCCGGGATGCTCACAACCAAAGATGACTACAGCAAATTGCTGACACCTGAATTTAAAAACTTCTTTAGCCGGTACAGCATCGCCGTTGGTTCAACCGGCAACCTGGGTTTATCCATCGGCATCATGAGCGCCCGCATTGGTTTTAATGTCACCGTGCATATGTCCGCTGACGCCCGCGCATGGAAAAAAGCAAAATTGCGTAGCCATGGCGTTACGGTAGTTGAATACGAGCAGGATTACGGTGTTGCCGTTGAGCAAGGTCGTAAAGCTGCCGAAGCCGATCCCAACTGCTTCTTTATCGACGATGAAAACTCCCGCACGCTGTTCCTAGGCTACTCCGTTGCAGGCCAGCGCCTGAAAACGCAGTTTGCGCAGCAAGGGCATATCGTTGATGAACAACACCCGTTATTTGTCTATCTGCCGTGTGGCGTCGGCGGTGGGCCTGGCGGCGTGGCATTCGGCCTGAAAATGGCATTTGGCGATAACGTTCACTGCATTTTTGCCGAACCAACGCACTCACCTTGTATGCTGCTTGGGGTTTATACCGGCCTGCACGATGCGATTGCCGTACAGGATTTAGGGATTGATAACGTGACCGCAGCCGATGGCCTGGCAGTAGGACGTGCTTCAGGCTTTGTAGGAAGAGCGATGCAACGCCTGCTCGACGGGTTCTATACCCTTGAAGACCAGACAATGTACCGGTTGCTCGGCTGGCTGGCAGAAGAAGAAAGTATTCGCCTGGAACCTTCTGCACTGGCCGGTATGCC
>DASXXQ010000222.1:0-4309 GCA_036502985.1 Buttiauxella sp. | reverse complement strand
TTCACGAGTTACCGGCCCAAAAATACGCGTGCCGATTGGCTGCTCGCTGTTATTGTTTAAAATAACGCATGCATTACCATCGAAGCGAATGACAGAACCGTCCGGGCGACGAACACCCTTCTTGGTGCGCACCACTACCGCCTTCAGCACATCGCCTTTCTTCACCTTACCGCGAGGAATTGCTTCCTTGATGGTAATTTTGATGATGTCGCCGACGCCTGCGTAGCGACGGTGCGAGCCACCTAGAACCTTGATACACATTACGCGACGTGCACCGGAGTTGTCGGCCACGGTCAGCATAGTCTGTTCTTGGATCATGTTAGTGCTCCGCTAATGTCAACTACAACTTTAGGACCCAGGATAGGTCGTTAAGAAATCCCCACAATATGAGGGCGCGGCATTATAACACCGGTTCCCGATTATGGGTAGAAAAAATAAACGGCCCACGTACATGAGCCGTTTACCTATTTTCGAGAGGCGCTACTGTATTACAGAATCGCTTTCTCTACAACGCGAACCAAGGTCCAAGACTTAGTCTTAGACAGTGGACGGCATTCGCTGATTTCCACAACGTCGCCGATACCACATTCATTGTTCTCGTCATGTACGTGCAATTTGGTCGTACGTTTGATGAACTTACCGTAAATCGGGTGTTTCACCACGCGTTCAATCGCAACAACAATGGATTTTTCCATTTTGTCACTGATTACACGACCCTGCAGAGTACGGATCTTGTCAGTCATTACGCACCCGCCTTTTCAGTCAGTAAAGTTTTCACACGTGCAACATCACGACGCACTTGCTTCAACAGGTGTGTTTGCTGCAACTGACCGCTTGCCGTTTGCATGCGCAGGTTAAACTGCTCACGCAAAAGGTTCAGCAACTCAGTGTTCAGCTCTTCCACGCTTTTTTCGCGCAGCTCTTGTGCTTTCATTACATCACCGTCTTAGTTACAAAGGTGGTTTTGATAGGCAGTTTGGCTGCTGCCAGCTGGAAGGCTTCACGAGCCAGCTCTTCAGGCACACCGTCCATTTCGTACAGGACTTTACCAGGCTGGATCAAAGCAACCCAATACTCTACGTTGCCTTTACCTTTACCCATACGAACTTCGAGCGGTTTCTCGGTGATCGGTTTGTCCGGGAATACTCGGATCCAAATCTTACCTTGACGCTTAACTGCACGGGTCATCGCACGACGTGCTGCTTCAATTTGACGAGCAGTCAGACGACCACGGCCAACAGCTTTCAGACCGTAAGTGCCGAAGCTCACATCCGTACCTTGCGCAAGACCACGGTTGCGGCCCTTGTGCACCTTACGGAATTTTGTACGCTTTGGTTGTAACATCAGCGACTCTCCTTACTTGCGGCCTTTACGCTGCTGCTTTTTAGGTTGAGCAGCCGGTTCCGGTTGTTCAACTGCAGCCATACCACCCAGGATCTCACCTTTGAAGATCCATACCTTAACGCCGATTACACCGTAAGTGGTGTGCGCTTCAGATGTGTTGTAATCGATATCCGCACGCAGAGTATGCAACGGAACACGACCTTCACGGTACCATTCGGTACGCGCGATTTCAGCACCGCCAAGACGGCCGCTTACTTCAACTTTGATACCTTTAGCGCCAAGACGCATTGCGTTCTGTACAGCACGTTTCATAGCACGACGGAACATAACACGACGTTCCAGCTGTGAAGTGATGCTGTCAGCAACCAATTTTGCGTCCAGTTCCGGTTTACGGACTTCGGCGATGTTAATCTGCGCAGGAACGCCAGCGATATCCGCTACGACCTTACGCAGTTTTTCGACATCTTCACCTTTCTTGCCGATAACGATGCCAGGACGAGCAGTGTGAATAGTCACACGGATGCTCTTCGCTGGACGCTCGATAACGATGCGAGAAACGGAAGCTTTCGCCAATTCCTTAGTCAGGAACTGACGAACTTTAAAGTCGCCGTCCAGGTTGTCAGCGAAATCTTTGGTATTTGCATACCAAGTAGAGTTCCAAGGTTTGACAATACCCAGTCGAATACCATTAGGATGTACTTTCTGACCCATTGCTAGTCTCCAGAGTCTCAGCGATCGGACACAACCACAGTAATGTGGCTGGTGCGCTTCAGAATGCGATCTGCACGACCTTTAGCACGCGGCATAATGCGCTTCATGCTTGGGCCTTCGTCTACGAAAATCTTCGTGACTTTCAGATCATCGATGTCAGCGCCATCGTTGTGTTCTGCGTTAGCAATGGCAGACTCTAGTACCTTCTTAACCAGACCAGCAGCTTTCTTGTTGGTGTAGGCCAGAGTTTCCAGAGCTTGCGACACTTTCTTACCGCGAATCAGGTCAGCAACAAGGCGAACCTTCTGAGCAGAAGAACGAGCGTGGCGATGTTTAGCGATAGTTTCCATCTCTTCCTCCTACCTTAGCGCTTTTTAGCTTTTTTATCAGCCGCATGGCCGCGATAAGTACGAGTCGGCGCGAATTCACCCAGTTTGTGACCGACCATTTCATCGGAAACAAATACTGGTACGTGCTGACGACCATTATGGACAGCGATGGTCAAACCGATCATGTTAGGAAAGATCGTTGAACGACGGGACCAAGTGCGCAAAGGCTTCTTGTCACCGCTTTCCACCGCTTTCTCTACCTTCTTCAGCAAGTGCAGGTCAATAAAAGGACCTTTCTTGAGAGAACGTGGCATGGCTTATCCTCTAATTATTTTTTGCTACGGCGACGTACAATGAATTTATCAGTACGCTTGTTGCTACGGGTCTTCTTACCTTTGGTTTGAACGCCCCACGGAGTTACCGGGTGCTTACCAAAGTTACGACCTTCACCACCACCGTGTGGGTGGTCGACTGGGTTCATCGCAGTACCGCGAACGGTAGGACGAACACCACGCCAGCGAGCAGCACCTGCTTTACCCAGAACGCGCAGCATATGCTCAGCATTGCCAACTTCGCCCAGTGTTGCGCGGCAGTCAGCTTCGACTTTACGCATCTCACCAGAACGCAGACGCAGGGTAACGTAAGCACCATCACGTGCAACGATCTGCACATAGGTACCCGCGGAACGTGCCAGCTGACCGCCTTTACCAGGTTTCATTTCTACGTTATGAACAGTAGAACCAACCGGGATATTGCGCATCGGCAGGGTGTTACCAGCTTTGATTGCAGCATCAACGCCAGATTGAATCTGGTCGCCAGCTTTCAGGCCTTTAGGGGCCAGAATGTAACGGCGCTCGCCATCTTTGTACAGAACCAGTGCGATGTTCGCAGAACGGTTCGGATCGTACTCAAGACGCTCAACAACTGCCGGGATACCGTCTTTGTTGCGTTTGAAATCAACAATACGGTAAGCCTGCTTGTGACCACCACCGATGTGACGAGTAGTGATACGGCCATTGTTGTTGCGGCCACCGGATTTGCTGTTTTTTTCAACCAGCGGAGCAAAAGGTTTGCCCTTATGCAGCTCAGGGTTGACCACTTTAACAACGTGGCGACGACCCGGAGATGTCGGTTTACATTTAACAACTGCCATTGTCTTTCTCCTCCGACTTACTCTGCGCCGCCGACGAAGTCCAGATTCTGGCCTTCCTTCAGGGTGACGTAAGCTTTTTTCCAGTCGCTACGACGACCGATACGCTGTCCATGACGCTTAGTTTTGCCTTTAACAAGCAAGGTATTAACGCCTTTAACTTCAACTTCGAACAGTTTCTCAACAGCAGCAACGATCTCTGCTTTGGTCGCGTCTTTTGCAACTTTGAGAACGATGGTATTTGTTTTTTCCATCGCCATAGATGCTTTTTCAGATACGTGCGGCGCGCGCAGTACTTTCAGCAGACGTTCTTCACGGATCATGCCAGCATCTCCTCAACTTGCTTAACTGCTTCAGCAGTCATAACGACTTTGTCGAAGGCGATCAGGCTAACTGGGTCGATAGCTGCTACATCGCGCACGTCAACCTTATGCAGGTTACGCGCAGCCAGGAACAGATTCTCATCCAGTTCGCCGGTGATGATCAGCACATCTTCCAGAGCCATGTCTTTCAGTTTCTGAGCAAGCAGCTTAGTTTTAGGCGCTTCAACAGAGAACTGTTCGACAACGATCAGACGATCCTGACGTACCAGTTCGGACAGAATGCTTTTCAGCGCTCCGCGGTACATCTTTTTGTTAACTTTTTGACTGTGGTCCTGCGGGCGAGCAGCGAAGGTTACGCCACCGGAACGCCAGATCGGGCTCTTGATAGAACCTGAACGCGCACGGCCGGTACCTTTCTGGCGCCACGGCTTTTTACCGGAACCAGTTACTTC
>DASXXQ010000221.1:0-6653 GCA_036502985.1 Buttiauxella sp. | reverse complement strand
CGCAGGCTTTCCCAATCGACTTTCCGCAAGCTGGACACTTGCGCTGAGAAATCTTGAGTGTCCCCCATAAACGTGACGGTATCGCCCAGCTTAATATTCAGGCGTTTTGCCACGCCTTCATCCATCGAAACTTCACCTGCTTTTGGCGGCCAGGTGCCCGCAAGAATTGGGTTATGGGTCGGTTTTTGGCTCTGCCACGTCAGGTTAAGCTCACGATTAAGCGCCTCATCAGGATTACCTTCGGTGGATTTACCGTTTATCGCCGTCATACGCACACGCACAATCGGATAGAACGATTCCGGGATAATCTGGTGCTCAGCCAAAAACTCTTTCACTGGCTGAACCTGCTCAGTCGCAATGTTCAGCAGGAAATAGTTCGGGCTGTCTGGCGGCAGTTGTTGTTGCCATCTGTCGAGAAGATCCCCGCGCAGCACCAACAATAACGCCAGCAACATAAATGACAGCGAGAACGCAGCCAACTGGCTTAATGTTGCCCATGGCTGGCGCAGCAATCGGTTCACCGCCAGGCGAAGAGCGAGGTTTTTGAACGTCAGCTTTTTCAGAAGCTTCAACACACCCCAGCCAACAACGCCGCACAATACCGCCAGGACGACCGTTCCGGCCAGCACCGCCCACAGCAGCGTGCTTCCTCCCATAAGCAGCGCTAACAGCGCCACTACCACGATCGTGATAATCGGCAGATAGATTTTCAACGGCCATACATTTGCCACCGCATCACGGCGCAAAACGCGTAACGGCTGTGTTGCCAGTAATAATCGATAAGGACGCAACCCCACCAACAGTGAAATCACTACCATAGAACCGATGGCCCATACCCATGGCCATAAGCTTGCGGGCGGCAGTGCAGCGGGCAATACCGGTTTGAGCAAGCGCATGAGTACCGCTTCAAATACCAGCCCGGCGGCTCCGCCAGTCAATGCTGCCAACGCCAATACCATTAACCACTGGCCAATAATGAGCTTACGAAGTGCGGCACGCCCCGCACCAAGCGTTTTCAGGATAGCGACCAAATCGTAACGGCTACGGCAGTAATGGCTCATCGCCACGGCGACCGCAGCCACTGCCAGCAGCAGCGTCAGGAGTGCGGAAAGCAGCAGGAACTGCTGCGAGCGTTCGAGAGATTTCCCCAGCGCGCCGTCATCCTGTTCCATACCGTACCAGCGCTGTTCAGGCTTAAGTTTTGGAAGGACAAATTGTTCAAATTGCTCGAGCTGTTGTGGCGTACCACCAAATTTATAGCGCCATGAGATACGGCTGCCCGGTTGAACTGCTCCGGTTTTTTCCACATCAGCCAGATTTATCATTAAGCGCGGTGCCATCTGGAAGGGGTTAAACCCCGAATCTGGCTCCTGAATAACTTCACCCGCGATGCGCAAAGTGGTGTCACCAACGTCAAGCGTGTCGCCGACTTTAAGGTTCAACAACGCCATTAAGCGCGGCGCCAGCAGCACACTGCCGGGTTCGGGTTTAAGCCCGGGCGGGTCGGTTTCGAGTTGGCCATACATCGGGTAGACATTATCCACGGCTTTTACCGATGCCAACTGCGGCGTATCTCCGGCAAACGTCATGGTGGCGAACGTCAGCTGTTTACTGACTTTAAGCCCGTCTTTTTTCGCCTGATCCAACCATTCTTGCGGCACTTCACGCGAGCTGCGCAGTGCGCGGTCGCCCGCCATAAAGTCACGGCTTTGCTGGTTCAGCCCTTGCTCCATTCGATCGCTGATATTACCCAGCGCTAACACGCACGCCACCGCCAGGCTTAATGCCAGCCAGACAATCAATAACGATGGCGAGCGCCATTCCCGCCAGAACCAGCGGGCAATCATGCTTCCTCCCACAATTGGCCTTCACGCAAGCGTAAGCGGCGGTCACAGCGGGCAGCGAGCTGTTCATCGTGTGTCACAAGGATGAGCGTGGTGGCAAAATCGCGGTTTAACGAGAAAAGTAAATCTGCGATGCGGTCGCCAGTGTGGCGGTCGAGGTTGCCGGTGGGCTCATCAGCAAATAACACGCCAGGACGGCCATTAAACGCACGAGCGAGTGCTACACGCTGCTGTTCACCACCCGAAAGCTGTGCTGGAAGATGATCGAGGCGTTTTCCCAGCCCCAGCTGCTCTAGCAATGCTTTGGCCTGAGTGCGACTTGATGCATTGTTTTCACCCCGCAGCAGAGCTGGAAGTTCGACGTTTTCCAGGGCGTTAAGTGTGGGAACCAACATGAATGACTGGAACACGAAACCGACGTTTTTTGCCCGCAGCGCCGCACGCGCTT
Organism: Buttiauxella sp.; assembly: GCA_036502985.1. Lineage (GTDB taxonomy): Bacteria > Pseudomonadota > Gammaproteobacteria > Enterobacterales > Enterobacteriaceae > Buttiauxella. The sequence continues at coordinate 4,361 of DASXXQ010000221.1, read as the reverse complement.
CCTCATCCATACTGTGGAGCGGCTGCCCGCAGAGGTGAACCTCCCCTTCGCTACCATCATCAAGCCCTGCCAGAATCGCCAGTAGTGTAGACTTCCCCGAACCGGATTCACCGATTAGCGCAATGGTCTGCGCCTGTTTGACAACCAGCTCAACTCCGGTAAGGATGGAGAGCTGATGTTCCCCCGTTCCTACGGACTTACTAAGATGATGAACTTCAACAATGTTTTCCGCTGGCATTTGCCCTTCCTGTTTCTGGCTTTTATGACCATTCGCGCCGCACATGCGGACACGTTGTTGATTTTGGGCGATAGCCTGAGCGCCGGTTACCGGATGTCAGCAACTGCGGCCTGGCCTGCCTTACTGGATGCGAAATGGCATCAGCAAAATACTAAAGTCGTGAACGCCAGTATTAGTGGCGACACCGCACCACAAGGGCTGGAGCGGCTACCGGCACTGCTGAAACAACATCAGCCTCGCTGGGTGTTAATTGAACTGGGTGGTAACGACGGCCTGCGCGGTTTTCAGCCGCAAACTATTGAAAAAAGCCTGCGTCAGATAATCAACGATGTGAAAGCGGCCAATGCTCAACCCTTGCTGATGCAAATACGTCTGCCGGCAAACTACGGGCGTCGTTATAATGAAGCGTTTAGCGCTATTTATCCGCAACTTGCCAAAGAGTTTGCTATTCCTCTGCTGCCATTTTTTATGGAAGAGGTCTATTTAAAACCGCAATGGATGCAGGATGACGGTATACATCCTAATCGTGATGCTCAACCGTTTATTGCCGACTGGATGTCTTCCCGTCTGGCACCTTTAGTTAACCATAATAGTTAACCACGACTCATGAACAATCGGGGTACCTCTCGGGTAAAGTTATGCAAAAATCCGTCTTAATTACAGGTTGTTCCAGCGGGATTGGCCTTGCCTGCGCTCAAGATTTAAAGCACCAGGGTTTTCGTGTGCTGGCTGCGTGTCGCAAGCCTGAAGATGTCGAACGCATGAATCAAAGCGGATTTACCGGCGTACTGCTCGATCTCGACTCCTCCGAAAGCATAAAAACAGCAGCGGCATATATTATCGAGCTGACTGATAATCGCCTGTATGGGCTGTTTAATAATGGCGGATATGGCGTTTATGGGCCGCTACAAACGCTTTCCCGCGAACAGCTTGAGCAACAATTTTCAACCAATTTATTTGGCACTCACCAGCTAACCATGCTGCTGCTGCCTGCGATGTTGCCGCATCGCGAAGGGCGGATTGTGATGACGAGCTCGGTGATGGGACTGGTGTCAACACCGGGGCGTGGAGCCTATGCCGCCAGTAAATACGCGCTTGAAGCCTGGTCTGATGCGCTGCGCATGGAACTGCATCACAGTGGTATCAAAGTCAGTTTGATTGAACCCGGCCCGATTCGTACGCAGTTTTCGCAAAACGTAAACCAAACGCAAGCGGACAAACCGGTAGAGAATCCGGGTATCGCTGCACGCTTTACGCTAGGCCCGGAAGCGGTAGTGGAAAAAGTACGCCATGCTTTTACGAGCCCGAAACCAAAATTACGTTATCCGGTAACGCTGGTCGCCCATGCTTTAAGCTGGTTACGCCGCCTGTTGCCTGGCCGCATGTTGGATAAAATTTTACGTGGTTAGTTGAAGCGCTAAAAGCCAACCCCCATGTAAATGTTAAATATTTAAAAGAGAGTCAAGCCATGTCTGCACCATACAATATCGACATTACCGAAGCGAACCTGCACGAGACGCTGGAGCAATCAGTTACTACACCAATTCTGTTCTACTTCTGGTCAGCTCGTAGCCAACACTGCGAACAATTAACGCCGGTTCTGGATAAGCTTGCTGCGCAATACCAGGGCCAGTTTATTCTTGCCAAAGTGGACTGTGATGCCGAGCAAATGGTCGCTTCGCAGTTCGGTTTGCGCAGCATTCCGACAGTTTACCTGTTCCAGAATGGCCAGCCCGTTGACGGTTTCCAGGGCCCACAGCCAGAAGAAGCGATTCGTGCGCTGTTAGAGAAAGTTCTGCCGCGTGAGGAAGAGCTGAAAGCGCAAGAAGCTATGTTGTTGATGCAAGAAGGCAAGCATGCCGAAGCGCTGCCGTTACTGAAAGATGCGTGGCAACTTTCTAATCAGAATAGTGAAATTGGCCTGATGCTGGCGGAAGTACAAATTGCGTTGAACCGTAGCGAAGATGCTGAAGTCGTGCTGAAAACGATTCCTTTGCAGGATCAAGATACGCGTTATCAAGGTCTGGTTGCACAAATCGATCTGCTTAAACAGGCTGCTGACACGCCAGAGATCCAATTGTTGCAACAGCAGGTTGAGCAAGATCCTGATAACGCCCAGCTTGCCAGCCAACTGGCAGTACAACTGCATCAGGTTGGGCGCAATGAAGAGGCGCTGGAATTGCTGTTTACCCATCTGAAGAAAGATCTGGGCGCGGCCGACGGGCAAGTACGCAAAATCATGATGGAGATGCTCGCCGCCCTCGGAACGGGTGACGCGTTGGCCTCTAAGTATCGCCGCCAGATTTATTCGCTGCTTTATTAAGTATTCATTTAATAAATGAGCGATTCAGGACAGGGAAGTCACTGAATGTTTTCGCGTTAAGGGTTAGACTTAAATCAAAATAACAATGGAGGTTTTTTTGATGCTAATCGTCATTCCCGTACTGATCCTCGTCGCGCTGATTATCGTTGGCGCCGGGGTAAAAATCGTGCCGCAGGGCTACCAATGGACTGTGGAACGCTTCGGTCGTTATACCAAAACCCTGATGCCGGGACTGAGCCTTGTCGTGCCATTCATGGACCGCATTGGCCGCAAAATCAATATGATGGAGCAAGTTCTCGACATTCCGTCCCAGGAAATCATTTCCAAAGATAACGCCAACGTCGCTATCGATGCCGTCTGTTTTATTCAGGTCGTCGACGCCCCACGTGCCGCTTATGAAGTCAGCAACCTTGAGCTGGCTATCATGAACCTCACCATGACCAACATTCGTACCGTGCTCGGCTCCATGGAGTTGGACGAAATGCTGTCGCAGCGCGACAACATCAACACTCGCCTGCTGCATATTGTCGATGAAGCCACTAATCCGTGGGGGATTAAAATCACACGTATCGAGATTCGTGATGTGCGCCCACCGGCTGAATTAATTGATGCGATGAATGCTCAGATGAAAGCCGAGCGAACCAAGCGGGCCTATATTCTGGAAGCTGAAGGGATCCGTCAGGCTGAAATCGTCAAAGCTGAAGGGGACAAACAGTCGAAAATCCTGAAAGCAGAAGGCGAGCGTCAGTCAGCATTCCTGCAAGCGGAGGCCCGAGAACGTAGTGCTGAAGCGGAAGCCCGCGCGACGCAAATGGTATCCGAAGCTATCGCCAAAGGTGACATTCAGGCGATTAACTACTTTGTTGCCCAGAAATACACCGACGCGCTGCAACACATTGGTTCCGCCAATAACAGCAAAGTGGTCATGATGCCGCTGGATGCGACCAGTCTGATGGGGTCTATCGCCGGGATTAGCGAACTTATCGCGCAAAGCGGTACCGAGCGTAAAAAATGATAGCCTTGCTGTTTGCCCACGCGCATATCTTTTGGCTAACGCTCGGCGGCCTGCTGTTGGCTGCTGAAATGTTAGGTGCCAGTGGATATCTGCTGTGGAGTGGTGTTGCGGCAGTGCTAACCGGTTTGCTGGTGTGGATTGTGCCGTTAGGTTGGGAATGGCAAGGCGTTTGCTTTGCCATTCTGACGCTGGTTGCCGCTTTTTTATGGTGGCGCTGGCTGTCTACGCGCAAACAGCAAGAACCCGGCGAAGTGCTTAATCAGCGCGGTCATCAACTCATTGGCAGGCGTTTACGCCTGGAGGCCCCGCTGGTGAATGGCCGTGGCCATGTGCGAGTTGCTGATAGCTCATGGCCCGTGATGGCAGATAGCGATTTAGCAGCAGGCACTGAAGTTGTTGTGCTCGCAGTTGAAGGCATTACGTTGAAAGTAAAAGCCATTTAAGACAATTTTGTCGGATGTCGCGGCGCTAATCCGACCTACGTAAACATTAAAGGATGGATTAACACCAGTGACATCCATCCTTTATTTATGATGACAACAACCCGCAAGGTTGTCGATGATTGGGCAATCCGCGCTGTCATCTCCAGGACATGATTCAGCGAGTGCGAGCAGTTGCTGGCGCATCGCCTGCAACTCAAGGATGTGTTGCTCAATATCTGCCACTTTTTGCAGTGTTCTGGTTTTCACATCCGCACTGTGTCGCGCCGGATTGTTAAATAAGTTTACCAGCTCACGGCACTCTTCAAGATTAAACCCTACCTGTCGTGCCTGACGCAGTAACGT
>DASXXQ010000220.1:0-6531 GCA_036502985.1 Buttiauxella sp. | reverse complement strand
CTGCTGTCAGCATCCGGGAAATACCGTAATTGCTTACGCCTGAATTATGCGTTGCCGTTTGATGCCAGCACCGAAGCCGCGCTGCGTAAAATGGGTGAAGTGATCGGCCATGTTTTTGAAAATGGTTAATTTTCCCACGCTTTTACAGCCATAGACTCTTGGTCAACTGCGCTAACATTCTGTGCAATGGCGCTCTTATCTCCGGCGCTCGTTTCTTACAAAGGAAAACCATGACCAGCGCTGAGCAGTTGCTGATGCGGGAAAAGTTCGAGACTTGCCTGAGTGTGATTCGCCAGGCTTCATTGCAAATCCTGCCACTTCTTACTATCAAAGCCTCCGAAGGCAAAGATCCACAATGGTTTTTCCAGCAGCTCGAACAAGCCCGGTTGGCACTGGGAAGCTGGATGGCTGTCGCAAAGCGTTTAAATCTCAGCGATGCTGAAATTTCGCATTTCTCACTGCTTTTACGCCATCTCCAGCAACTGGTGCCTCAGTATGAAAGTGGCCAGGAAGTCAGCCATAACCAGCTGATCGCCGCTTTGCGTTTGGTGAGTTACCTTGAGCTTGTACGAGCAAAGCAGCCGTTGCTGGGATACTCGACCGAAATTGAAAATAACGATAACGGCCAGCAGCAAAAGGCGATGCGCCAGATGCGAGCGCTGGAATTGATGCTAAAAGGTTTGGTGGATAAGAGTTATGCCAGCCAGTCGCAACTGGTGCATAAACTAAAAACACAATTTGGCGCGGAGTGTGTGCGCCGATGGCTGAAGAATGGCGAGCGGGGCGACATACTCAGCGGTATGCGTTTTAGCGAACTGGCATTAATGGTGGTTGATAAAAAAGAATACGCCAACCATTACGCCGGGCTATTTCAACATGCTTCACAGTTGAGCCTGCTGATTGAGCAACGCAAAACACTGCAAACTTTTCTCGATGATGTACGCGAAATTCGTAATGACCTCGTTCAACAACAGACGTTAACTTCCGTACAGCTTGCGTTGCTTGAAAGCTATTATCAGGAAAGCAGCGGGGCTATTCAGCGCGCGTTTGATGATGGGCGAACGAAAGTGAGTCCGGCAGCGCTGTTGGCGGCAGATGACGGGCAGCTTCAGAGTTGGCTTGCGCAGGCGCAAAAAAAGCACCAGGCAATGGGGCGCGATACGGAAGAAATACGCGATACGATCGAACGGCCAAATCTGCATAACACCAAAAGAAAACAGGACAGCAGCGAAACGCTGAAAATGTTGATGTGGTGCGTGGCGGGTGTGGTGGTTATCGGCGCGGCTATTTTCGGTATGTATTCCCTGAGCGATATTACCAACCAGCCTGCGATTGCGAAAAGTGTGCCGGCGAAAAGCACGGTTCTTGATTCATTACCGGAAACTGAAAGCGCACGTGAGAAGCTGGCAAATATCGGTATCACGTGGGAAGAAGGCAACTTACGTTCAGCCATTGAGCGAGGAGACACGACCGTTGTGCGTTTGTTTATGCTCGGTGGCATGAACTGGAAAGTGTATTACACCGAGTCGGCACTGGCCGCAGATTACCGCGATGCATTAAATACGTTGCTGCAATACCGTTCACAAATGGACGAAGACCATCCCTGTCGACGGATGATCACAACCATCAGTCAGGCGATGAACGACGGGCAAAATCTGACGGCGCTGCGTAAACAATTCCTGAAAACTTTTTGTAGCGCACCTGAACCGATCAAACGTCAGAAAGAGGAATTAAGCCGCGCGAAATTGCGCCTTGATGCACAACAGCAACGTAAATCTGATCCGCAGGAAACCGACGAAAAGCGTGCCGTGAACATTCAGAAAGCAATTTATGACGCGATGCGGTGAGGGCGTTCCCTCACCGCAGTTTTCAGGAAACCAGGGGTTTTGCAATTACCACCAGGCTTCCCACATTGCGCCAACGTTGAAGGAATCAAGCTGAGTATTGTCTTCGCCTGCAACATGCGTGGTGTGGTTGTTTTCGACTTGTCCACCCGTCACATAGAAGCGCAGCATTGGGCGAAACTCTGGCCCCATCGCGATGGCAATGTTCTGCGAGAGCGTCAGTTTCCAACCTTTGTTATCGCCGTCTTTCTCGTAATCTACGCGCTGATAACCCGCTTCAAGCCAGGTTGAATGCACATTGTTCCAGAAATACATTGGGCGAACGATGGCACCGTAGTTGCGGCGGTTGTCCTGCGTTTGCTGGTCGTTGTCGTAATCGTGGAAGGCGAGAAGATATTCCACCTGCATTTGCGGCGTGAACTTATAGTTCCCTTCGAAGCTGGTGTAAATCGTATGCAAGCCATTGGTTTTGTTATAAACGCTGTTATCTGAGTGGTCAGAGTAACGGGCGATGATTTTGTTCAGGCTGCTTTCACCGGCATGGCTTAACACCACCGCACCCTGCCAGGCTTTGGAACGGTCATCGCTATCGATAGCTTTGGAATCGAAACCGTAGTTGGCGTACAGCTCAAAATCGATCGGGCCAAATTTAATGCCGTGCAGTTTTGATGTTGCCGCGTAATTGCCTTTATCACCCGTGCCGGAGCCGCCGGTACAAGAGATGCGCGATGGGTTACTGCCGTCATTGATCATTTCAGGGTCACATTGTTCCACGGAGCCAACCCCCGCGAAGTCCAGTTGAGCGAAGCCGAGATCGAGGTTTTTCACCCCAGCGCCTTGCCCGTCGTGGTTCATCCAGAAGTAATCGTTGATGCCCTGTTGTGGGCGCTGGTGGAAGTCACGGCCTGCCCAGAAATAGGCATTCGGCTGTGATTCAAACAGATTGGTGACGCCAGCGTAGGCTTTTTTCAGGTTAACTTCGTCGCCCCAGTGGTCGATCATCACGCCGACATCCCATATCGCACCGGCTTCGCTTTTAAAGGCTTTGGTGAGCTGGAATTCACCCCCGTTGCCTTCGTTACCTAAACGACCAATGGCCGAGGAACCGTTATAGGAACCATCAACGCCGATATACTTTTGGTCGCCCGCCTGGAAATGCGCACCGTAACGCGCATAACCGGTAAATTTAAGCCCTAATGGGATGGAAAGGTCCGGCGTAGTCGGCACTTCTGGAGTAACCAGGGTATCGGTTTTTTTAAGTCGTGCGGCATCTATTTTCGCTTCACGATCGGCCAATGCTTTATCGACAGCCTTCGCCACTATTTGGTCTATTTGTTCCTGAGACATTGTTTCTTGAGCAAGTACAGAAATTGGGCAAAGCGCGGCGATAACCGCCATTGTTAATGGAAGCTGTTTAATTATTTTCATTGTAATCTCAATTTAGTAATTTATTTTTTAGACAATAAGCATCCTGTTCGTGATTAATAGAGAGAAACTCTATAATCAAAACATATTTATTTTTTATACTTTAATCGGATTGAACTTAATTAAAATTATTTACGTAATGACTTCTCCCTGCCAGAGGTTATAGAGTTCTGTTTTTATTTTTGATAAAGATGAATAATTTCTGCCGATAATTCACGCGCTAACATGGATGTCATTAAATGATCCTGCGCATGAACCATAATTAACGTCATCGGTTGTTTAGCTTCGCCAGCGTCTTGTTCAATCAGCCTGGTTTGCATTTTGTGGGCTTCACGGGCGTAACCATCGGCTTCCTGGAGAAGAAGTTTGGCTTCTTCAATATCTCCCTGACGTGCTGAATGCAGTGCTTCAAAACACAGGCTGCGTGATTGCCCTGCATTCATAATAATTTCCATTACGGCTTCTTCTAATTCAATCATCACTTATTCCAGAGTTAATATCGGTATTAATTAATTGCTGATTGCCGTTTCTGTCAGAGGGGTACGTACTTCTTTTTCTTCGGCAGTTTTCTGCAATGTACGTTCATAAGCGCGCAGGAAGGGCAGGTAAATAACGGTCGAAACAACCATACAAATTACGCACATGACGACCGGACTAAAGGCCCAGTTTGTTGCCCATGATGCCCCAATAGGTGCCGGTGTTGTCCACGGTGTTAGGGAAACGACTTGCGCCAGCCAACCCAGTTTCGTCGCGGTATAAGCCAGAATCGCGTTCACCATCGGTACGCAAATAAACGGAATGAATAACAGCGGGTTCATGATAATCGGCGCGCCGAACAGAATCGGTTCGTTGATATTAAAGAAACTTGGCACGATGCCCATTTTACCAATAGTGCGTAAGTGGGTGACTTTGCTGCGCAACAGTAAAAAGGCTAATGGCAAGGTGGAGCCGACGCCGCCAATCAACAAATAGTGATCCCAGAAACCTTGCAGATAAATATGCGGTAACGCCGTGCCAGCGGCCAGTGCAGCCTGGTTTGCCGCAAGGTTGGTCATCCAGAATGGGCTCATAATGCCGGTAACAATCATTGAGCCGTGAATACCAGAGAACCAAAAAATTTGGCACAGCAACACAGACAGCAAAATGGCCGGCAGGGAATCGGATGCGGAAACCAGCGGAGCCAGCAGATGCATAATCGCCTCCGGCATAATCATACCGGTTTGCGCCTCGATGAATAAATTCAGCGGGTGCAGTGTTGCGATAATCACCACCACAGGGATCAGTATCTCGAATGAACGCGCCACACCTGTCGGCACTTCTTTAGGGAGGCGAATAGTAATTTTGTGCTCTTTCAAGGCTGCATAAATACGTGTGGAATAAATCGACGTAATAAGCGCGGTGAAAATACCTTGCCCGGAAAGATACTGCGTGGAAATTTTGCCGTCGGCATACGGTGCCGCAACCAGCAAAAATGCCATAAAGGCCAGCAGGCCGGACATGACCGGATCGAGATTAAACTGCCGCCCAAGACTGGCGCCAATGCCAACTGAGATGAAGAACGTCATCACGCCCATGCTCAGATTGAAAGGCAACATCAACTGTTCACGGTAAGTCTGTGAAAAATCTAACCAGGCGCGGGCAAAGCCAATAGTGGTATCCGCGGAGAACGGCGGGAATATAAACACCAGCATAAAGGAGCCGATGATCATAAACGGAAGAGCTGCGGTGAACCCATCACGAATAGCGATTACGTACTTCTGTTGCCCCAGACGACCGGCCAGCGGGGTGATGGATTGCTCAATCACCGTCACCATAGATTGATATAGCGAACTCATATGAAAACCCTTTTAGTGAGCCGCTTCGATAAGCGACAGAGCATAATCCAGCACCTTATCGCCACGCTGCATTCCGTAGTCCATCATCTCGATAGCGTGAACGGGAATACCGTGAGAGGCAGCCTTTTCTGAGAGCGTACTTAACATATATTTCACTTGCGGCCCGAGCAGCACGACCTGATAGCGCGGAAATTGCACATCAAATTCAGCGACGCCGTAAGCTTCTATTTCAACAGGTAATCCGCGTTCTTCGGCCGCTGCCAGCATCTTTCTGACCAGCAAGCTGGTAGACATTCCGGCGGAACAACACAACATGATCTTGACCATTAAAACTCATCCTTAAAATGTAAATAAAGTATTGCGGAAACGATTTGATACTTTATGGAAACCGTTTTCCATCCGTAACCAACGAATCTGTGATATTCATCAATATCCTGTGTCTATAGGCTTTGCTTATTGGATCGTTATCACAAAATTGTCTGGTGAATGTATGGTTTGGATAGCATATGGAAAATCGGTTTCCATGAAAAATGGAAACGACTATACTGAAAATGGCGACAAATAAGCCAACGTTGTATTCAGGACAGACAGGCATGTATCAGAGCCTAGAAAAGGAAAATGATGTCTACAATCAATGATGTATCGCGTTTAGCTGGGGTTTCTAAAGCCACAGTATCCCGAGTGTTGAGTGGATCTCGTGGGGTCAAGGAGGCAAGCCGCCTGGCAGTGCTCAAGGCGGTGGAAGAGTTGCATTATCGTCCAAATGTTATCGCACAGTCCTTACTTAGCCAGTCAACGGGCTGTATCGGCGTGATTTGCGCACAGGAAAATATTAACCAAACCACCGGCTACCTGTATGCGCTGGAGAAACATCTCAGCCAGCATCAAAAGCATCTGCTGTTGCGTTTTGCCAATAGCAAAACTGAAGTGATGCATGCCCTGGAAGAACTTACCTGCGGTCTGTGTGATGACGTGCTGATAATCGGCGCGCGTTTTCCGCTAAATATCAGCGATGAGAATGTCATTCTGGTGGATTGCGTGGATGTTGATTCAAGTAACAGTATTCAGTTTGACCATGCGTTTGCCGCAGAGACAGCCTGTAATTATTTGATTAAGCAGGGAAGAAGGCAGATTGCCGTGATCAATCCGGATTCATGCGGTTCCGTTGATCAAATCTTGTTAGGCTATAAACGCGCGCTGGAAAACAATTTTCTACCGTTTAACCGTAATCTGATTTTTATGGATTCAACGTCTTCATCGGTGGCATTACAAGTGTTGCTGAACAACAGTACGACGCTGAATTTCAATGCATTATTAGTGGCTGACGAGCAAGAAGCGCAGCGTATCATTCCACAATTGCAGGCGTTTAATAAATCCGTGCCGGAAGACATTATGGTGTTTAGTCTGGCGGGTTCGCTGCATTTGCC
>DASXXQ010000219.1:0-54512 GCA_036502985.1 Buttiauxella sp. | reverse complement strand
TATTTTTATTTCGACCAACGAACAGGAAAAAGGGATTCAGCAAATCACCCTCGCACTGTCCGAGCTGGAGAAGGCTACCCAAAGCAACGTGGCCGTGGTTGAAGAGCTGGCCGGCTCTTCTGAAGTGCTCAACAAGCAGGTCTTTGAGCTGCAAAAAAGAACCAGCAATCTGCGGCTGGGCGACAGGGATGAGTATACCCTGACGGCACCTGCGCGCCCGGCGCCGCTCAGGGCAGTCAGCAAAGAAGAAGAGGGCCACTGGCAGACTTTTTGATTCCCGAACTTTGCGCTTTGGCCTTACTGGCCCTGAGAGAGTATTTTACAACGGCAGCGGTTTTAAAGCCGCTGCCTATTTTCCCGGCGTTCAGGACTGTGATAAAGAGCCGCTAAGGTTAATTGAATACCCGCGTATTGTGTGCTTATCACTTCTGCGTTATACCGGACCCTTGGGCAAATCTGGATATTGTGTTAGAAATAGTTTTTGCCAGAGCGTTAAGATCCCGGTATCAACCCGCTCAGCATTTTGCAGCGTAACCCTATCCATCTGATTCACCGCCGCGACGATCTGATAGGAAACAAGAACCGTAATTATCGAATCATTTAGGGACCATGTGAAACCCGCGGAAAATATTCAGCAGTATTTGCGTAATAATATTCATACCGCGCACGGAGAACAGCTTTTATACAGTGTCGCTATCATTCAGGCGGAATACCATAAATTGCGGGATAAAAGGTTCCAGCTCAGTGTGACGGCCTCCCCGGCTGAAATGGATCGTTTTTTGATGATGAATTGGTGCCCTTGACGGAGAAATACAGCCAATCTGTTACCGATTTTTCGCTTTATTAACAAAAGATTATGGATGATTCCTACATCAATATTGTGGCGGCATAGAATTCCGGAAACCTGATGCTGCTCATTTGCAGCCTTACCGCCGTGCAGGCCGGATACCTGATAGCAAACTTCACGCAGCCTTTGACCTCGGCCGTAAATATTGCCCAGGAAGTGGCCTTCGGCAACCTGACGGTTGATATCGACATTGATTCGGATAGCTTAAAGGGGCACTGCGGGGTATGACCGCAAGCCTGAACACGGTGACGGAAAGAATGGGCAACGGGGCGCAGTCTATTGCTCTGGCCTCCTCAGAGATTCTGAAAGGTAATCAGGCTCTGGCGAGTAATACTGGGTACAAACAGCAAGTGTCAGGCAGAGTGCTACAACCCTTTAAGAGCTGTCATCGACTATTGAAGGAGCGGACGAGCATACGGCAAAAATGCAAACCTTCATGCCCGAATCCGGCTGCATTGTTAGTCAAAATGGCAGCCTGATGTGGCGATGCTATCTATGCATCCTCGAAAAAATGGCTGACATTACCGGCGTGATTGGAGGCATCGCTTCCTGGACTAATATTCTGGCGTTGAACGCCGCTGCTGAAGTCGACCGTGCCGGAAGCAGGGAACAGGATTTGCCGTTGTCGCAACCAAAGTTAGAGGGCTTACTCATCGTTCAGTCGCCGCAGCAAAAGAAATCAAAGAGTTGATTATTAACCCTGTCGACCAGATCTCTTCCGGCCGGGAACTGGCCACATGGGTCCACTCCGGTATGGGAGATATTATTAAGAGGTTGAAAACATGCTGCGGCTGATGGACAGCATCACAACCGTAACCCAGCGCCACCCTAGTGGAAAACTCAACGTTTGCCGCCGAGTCAATGCAGGAGCAGGTACAGTTGCTTCAGGAAATGGTGCAGTTCTTCAAGTTGGAAGAAACCAGGGCTCTGTTATCCATACCCGTGCAATAACTATGTTTCATTGCTTTGGTTCTGCCACGGGCCGTGATGCTTAACCTGTTCCGTTAAAGTGCTTCTCCCCCCACCGATTGCCGGCGAGGGGAGAAAGCAAGTTAACAGAGCGTTGACTTTACCGAGGGTAAAAATTCAGCATCAGGCCATGGTTGGGCTAAGTTCTTTATCCTGACTGGTACTGAACACTGCAACGACGTGGGTCAGACTTCTCGCCTGGGCCTCAAGCGCGGCGGCAGCGGCGGCGGATTCTTCTACCAGTGAGGCGTTCTGCTGGGTTACATGATCCATTTCGTTCACGGCAATTCCGATCTGGGCAATACCGCGGCTCTGCTCGTCAGAAGCAGAAGCGATTTCAGTCATGATGTCGGTTACTCGGGTTACGGCATTCATAATTTCGGACATGGTTTCGCCCGCGCTTTCAACTAGCGCAGCCCCTGTCCCAACTTTGCTGACGGAATCATCAATCAGCGTTTTAATTTCCCGTGCGGCCTGCGCGCTGCGCTGGGCAAGATTGCGCACTTCGCTGGCCACTACCGCAAAGCCGCGGCCCTGTTCACCGGCTCGTGCCGCTTCTACCGCCGCGTTCAGCGCCAGAATGTTGGTCTGGAAGGCGATACCGTCAATGGCGCTGGTGATATCGGCAATCTTCTGCGAACTGGCGGCGATGTCATTCATCGTATGCACAACGTTATCGACCACTTTACCGCCGCGTTGGGCCGTTTTTGACGCATCGAGAGCAAGCTGACTTGCCTGAGAGGCGTTTTCAGCATTCTGCTTAACGGTGGCGGTCAGTTGTTCCATACTGGCTGCAGTTTCTTCAAGAGAAGCTGCCTGCTGTTCAGTACGGGAGGAAAGATCGTTATTGCCGGCGGAAATCTCACTGGCACCGGTAAATATGGAGTCGGCACCCGCACGAATATCTTCGACGGTATTGGTTAATGCTACCTGCATATCGCGTAGCGATTCTGCCAGCTGTCCCATCTCATTGGTACCATGAATATCAATTTCATGGACTAAATTGCCGCGGGCAATGTTACGGATGCTCTCAATAAGTTTATGTAAGGGTTCAATGAGAATCATACGAAGCCCGAACCAGACCATGATAACGATTAGCACAAGGGCAATGCACAGACAAGTCGTAACCCATACAGCTGTCTTGTAAGAATGCTCGGCTTCTTTAACTTTATTTTCGTTATATTCGGAAAGTTTGTCTGCAATTTTCTGAAAAGTGTCGTTAAATTTGTCCTGGTCGGGCTGAAGGTTAATGCTATAGGCGGCCCGGCCATCTTTTACCTCAAGATGTCCTGCTACTTTTTGTAAGCCGTTATAGTATTCTGTGAAGCTATTCTTAACTGTTTCTTCAAGCTCAAGATCCAGCGGTGTCCATTTTAAGTAATCAGCCCAGGCTTCTTGTGCCTTGCTGAGGGTAAGCTTAATTTGTTCTTTCTGCTCATTTAAAATGCTTTTTCCTTTCTCAGCATTGGCATCTTCATAAATATCAGCAAGGTTTGATTTGAGAAGGTGAACGCGAGCTTCCTGTAGGAGAGACTTGGCCCGCATTAAATCATTACGCTGCCCGGCGATTTCGTGTTGCATGGTAAACTTTTCCACATCGCTGCTGATAATGGGGAAAAGAAAACTGAGTGATGAAATTTGCAAAACAAAAAATAATACAAGTACTGCAATCAATCCATTAACAATCTTTATACGGTTTATCATCTAAAAAAGCCTCCATTTAGTTATATTAGTAACAAATCGGTTAATTTCTGAAAAACATAATAGGCAGGGCGAATTATTAATCTTTTATCGATCGATTTAATCGATCGATACGGTATGAAAAGAGTCGTACTTTCGACAGTGGCGGAATAGATGCCCATCAACGTGATGCTGATGAAACGAGGGAAGATAGAGCATTTATCGCCCTGAAATAAAATAATATTCTGCAATACTCCGCTTTGATTAGTTATTATTACAACCTGTGCCTTCTGCCATGGCATAAAATAGTTTTAGCCGAAATGGCTGAAAAAGAAGGAAAAAGCAAGGTTTTTCCTTCTTTTTGCTTATCAGCTGAAAATGAAGGGATTGATTTTCTGGCTCTGGGCTGTGGTGCCGATTGCTCCTGCGACCCGATGAGTTTTGTCATCAGACTGAGCCGTTATTACCAGTGGCTGTTTTCTTCACTCATGTACCGGTAAGCGTTTATGCCCCGCTGGTCTGAAACAGTTTTACCAGTTCGTTAAGATGATGGCCTTTGTTACGTAGATCCTGCGATGTCTGCTCGCTGCGTGAAACGCGGTTGGCATTAATAGCTGTGGCCTCGCTGATTTGCACCATCGCGATATTCACCTGTCCAATGCCGGCTGACTGCTCGTGGGAAGCGCCGTTAATCTCAGAAACTAATGCGTTAATGTTATCTATATGGCTGGTGATTAACTCCATAGCCTGGCAAGTTTGCTCAGAAAGCTGATGGCCTTCTGCTACCTTATTGAGCGTATCGGAAATAAGCCGATCGATTTCCTTCACCGCGTTGGCGCTACGCGCGGCCAGCGCACGCACTTCCTGCGCAACCACTGCGAATCCTTTGCCGTGTTCCCCTGCACGTGCGGCTTCTACGGCGGCGTTCAGGGCCAGGATGTTGGTCTGGAAAGCGATGGATTCAATGACATGGGTAATGTCAGCAATACGCTGGGAGGCCATCTTAATATCATTCATGGTGGCTACGGCATGGCTGACCGTATTGCCGCTTTGGTGTACCGCCTGTGCGGTGTTTTGCACCAGACACTGCGCCTGAGAGATATTACTGGCCGTTTGCTGCACCGTAGCCGCCAGTTGCTCCATGCTGGCGCAAGTTTCTTCAACGCTGCTGGCCTGTTTGTTAATCTGCTCGCTAATCTCTGCGCTGTCGGCGGTAAGCGCATCGGTATCCTGGCCAATCTCACCGGCGGCAAGGCGTACCTGCTTGACGATTTTATTTAACCCATTACCAACGCCGTTAATAGCATGTATTAACTGGCCCACTTCATCCTGACGCTGGGTATCCAGAGTGACCTGGAGATTGCCATCGGCGTATTGATTAGCAATATTGATAACTTTTTGCAGCGGTCGGCTAAGCCAGCGGTGGATAACGAGTGCAAATATGGCCGCGAATGCCAGAGCCAGAACGAGACCGGTAATCAGGAACTGGTTGCGCATGTGCGTAATATTACTGAGCAATGTGGGTTTATCGACTTCGCCAATAATGACCCAGTTCCAGCCTGGATGGCGGGCAAAGGTCATGATTGCCGTGCTGCCATTTGTCGTTTCGCGCTCCAGCGTTCCGGCACTCTGTGTCAACAGCTGCTGCTGAATGCTGTCATTCCAGTCCGGTAATTTTCCTTCCTCGCTGCTATGGAACAGATACTGGCCGTAACTTTTACCTTTATTACCATCAAGTATGAAGAAATGCCCGCTGTCACCCAAGTTGCGACTGAGGATTTTTTCACGCATGGTTTGCCAGGATGCGGAGATATCGACGCCGACAAACAGAATGGCTATCACGTCGCCTTTGCTGTCTTTTACCGGTTGATACTGCGTAATGTAGCGTTTGCCAAACAGGCGCGCCGGTCCCCGGTAGACTTCGCCTTTACTGACTACGGACCAGGCTGGACTTTTATGGTCGAGTATTGTGCCAAGCGCACGAGTTCCGTCCGCTTCACGTAATGAGGTGGCGATACGGACAAAATCATCCCCGCTGCGAACAAATAATGTGGAAATAGCCGAGGTGTGAGCGAGAAAATCGTCAACAAGTTCGTTGCTGCTGTTTAGCACCTGCCCGCCCCCCAGCAACAACGGCACGGAGACATGATTAATCGATTGCCGCTGGGTCTCATCCCGCCTAAGGGGCTGGGGAAGGAAACTGTTAAAGAGGCTGGTGTAGCTGCTTACTTCTTCACTCAGGGCGCTATCGAACATTTGCGCCATATCGTTAACGCCGCTGACCTGGCTCTCCAGGTTGTCCATGGCTACGGCCTGCAGTTGCACGCTGGCGCGATGACTCAGAACTAAAGTAAATAAGATGAAAAGCAAAGCAACGCTAGAGCCGATCATGAGTGATAATTTTGTACCTAACCCTAACGCTCGTAATCTTTTTATCATATTTAACTATCCTTGGTTACATTTAAAAATGTCACCGTGACAGGCGAGTGCAGATATATCAATGCCTAATGCAAGATATTATATATTTGCCGCTTATTCAGCTGATTGCGCTGAGTGTATTTCATTTCAGCTCCATCAGGCGGGGCTATCCTGTTCCCCTCTGGATAAATTCACCTGGAGTGGCATAAGTCGGTCAAAACATAACTATTTTCAATTGCCTCAATAGCATGTGAAATTGCCCGTTAAACTACCGATTGCGGAATGTGTAGCGCTTTCGATTTTTTAAATTTTTTTGGCGTTGTTAGCGTTTCGGTTCTTCGTTAGTTTCCTATTTATAAGTTTGAGATGCTTTCAAAATGATAGCATACATTACATAATTCATGATAAGTTGTTGTTGTTGTTGGGTTATTATTTTGTTATTTTATTTTTGTTGCGAATTGATTAAATTAAAAACATGTTTTCTCCAAAAGTTTTTTTCTTTCCAACCGATATTAATATTAAGACTCATTAGGGAAGAAATACTTCATGCTAAAAAATATTAAAATCGTTACAAGTTTGTCTTTTGTTTTGGTGTTGCTCGGTGCACTACAGCTGGCGACAAGCGGGCTGTCTTATAATGCGTTAAAAAACGATAAAGATAATCTTGAGATGCTTGAGATTCTTCGTACGCGTCGCTCTGCCGTAAATGATGCCTTTATCAACCTGTTGCAGGCCCGTAACGATATAGCCGTTGCTGCAGCACTTTTCACTACCCGGGGGGGAGATCCTTTGCAGATGCAGGAAGATACGGCAAAATATCTCGAAACGGCCTCTCAATCCCTGAAACAAGCGGATGTTTACTGGAGGGAGTTCGAAAATCTACCGAAGCAGTTGGCCGTTTTTTCAACTGAAGATCTGCGTCGTGATTACCACATTTTCCACGGTGCCCTGATAGATTTAATTGGCTATATAAGGAAGGGAGATATTAACGCTGGGGTAAAACAGCCCACGCAAACTTACCAGGATAACTTCGAAGCGCAGTTTGCCTCATATCGCAAAAGTATCGGTGGACAATATGCAATTGCGGTGAGTGAAACCGGCGAGAACTTTACTTTTTCTCTTGGCGTCATGGGTGGCATCCTGCTCATAGTTTTATTAGTTAATTTAGTCATTTGGCGAGGCATGCGAGTCGCGCTTATTTCTCCTCTGAATAAAATTACTGAGGGAATGCGCCATATCGCCAATGGGGATTTATCTTACAAAGTTGATTTTCAAAGCTCCAATGAAATGGGCCAACTGATTAATGTGCTGCGCCATATGCAGGATGAGCTGGCCAGTACGGTGGGTAATGTCCGTGCCGGGGCTGATGCGATTTTTACCGGTGCCAGCGAGATTTCTGCCGGTAGCAACGATCTTTCTTCCCGTACCGAGCAGCAGGCCGCATCTCTTGAAGAGACCGCAGCCAGTATGGAGCAGCTGACCGCCACCGTTAAGCAGAATGCTGAAAACGCCTCCCAGGCAAGTCAGCTTGCTCTTGATGCCTCGGAAACTGCGCAGAAGGGCGGTAAAGTAGTGAACAACGTTGTGCATACGATGAGCGATATCGCTACCAGCTCGCAGAAGATCGCCGATATCACCAGCGTGATTGACGGTATCGCCTTCCAGACCAATATTCTGGCGCTGAACGCGGCGGTAGAAGCGGCACGAGCCGGTGAACAGGGTCGCGGCTTTGCGGTAGTGGCCAGCGAAGTGCGTAACCTTGCCCAGCGCAGCGCGCAGGCCGCGCGGGAAATTAAAACGCTGATTGATGATTCCGTCAGTAAAGTTGGGGTGGGTTCGGCGCTGGTTGAAAGCGCGGGTGAAACTATGGGGGAAATTGTCAGCGCTATCACCCGTGTGACTGACATTATGAGCGAAATTTCCTCGGCCTCCGATGAGCAAAGCCGCGGTATCGACCAGATTGGCTTGGCCGTTTCTGAAATGGATCGGGTGACACAGCAGAACGCTACCTTGGTGGAGGAGTCCGCCGCCGCCGCTACTGCACTTGAAGAGCAGGCGAGTCGATTGACGCAGGCCGTTGCTGTGTTTCGCCTTAAGCAGGGGGATCAGGCTAAACATACGGTAAAACCTTTGGCTAACCCAGCAGCTAAAGCTGCGGGAAACACGAAGAACAAAACTACGGTGACACGGCATACAGTGAAAACCGATGACAATGAAAACTGGGAAACCTTCTGATTTCAAGAACAATATTAGCCGGCCTTAAAGTTGGTTATTTTAGATGAAGATTAAGGATTAACTGTTTCGTGAGCAAATCCGGAAATATAGAAATTTCCGGATTTTTTATTCAGGCACTTCCAGCAGCCAAGCTGCTTTTCCCCTCATCACTATCTTTCCGCTATTGCGTTATTCTTTCAGCAGCATTGAAAAAAAAAGCAACAAGCCAGGTATACAGCTAGCCTGCCTGTATTATCCTGAATCCGTCATTACTTCGTTTGAGCTGTCGTAGAGTTGCCAATGTCCTATAATGATCGTTTGACAGCGGCTGGGTCCGTACCTTGTACTGGCATTTTCGTCACAGGCGCTGGCGGGTATTTTTTATAACCAGAAAAGCTGGACGTGTCGTCCTGTGAGGGCCAGCCGGAGCCTGAAAGCTCGACCCGGCTGTTAAAAAGAATTACGCTGGACGGATAACCCGCAGGTTTTGCTCATGCTTTTACTTACCCGTCCGGGTAAAGGTAACAGGAACCATAATGTCATCCTTATAGCGTGCATTGCACAGGGCCGCGCCGGTCAGCCCCTGAGAACAGATAATTTCCGGCACCGTATGACGGTGGCTACCGTGGAAGCATTCCGTTCTTGAACGAGGTTTAATCACCAGATTGCCGGACTGCATAAGCCCGAAATGCACCTCGGCCCGGCAGACAAAATTGTCCGCATGCGCGATGCGTGCCCGACCGACATCATTGCTTATCTGTAAATGCATCCCCGTAGGAATATCCGCAACGGTATCGCTGGGGGTAAAAATCACGCGCCAGTTTCCATCAAGGAACTTTGTCGTCCCGGCTTTGACGGCTTCGGCCGGCAGCACTAAGGCATCTTTCGGTGACGGAACAGCAGGTTTCGGCTCTTCGATTTTCGGTGGAGTAATCTCGGCCTTTTGCAAGGGTAGCGTAGCCAACGCAGCGGGTAGGGTAACGGGTCTGGTGCTTTTCACGGGCTTCTCCATCGTCGTCGGTATGTCTTTGACTTCCTCAACCGACGGGGGCATCAGCAAGTCAAGCCACGGCCATGCTAAAAGCAGCGCGATAAAAAAGGCTATGATGAGGATAGGCCACAAAATTTTCCGCCACACGTTTCGCCGGGGGAGATATTCCTGAGGAGCCGGAGCCACTGGCTCGTGCAAAGGGGCGTCGGGCTGGCTGAGGGTGACAATAATCGGCTCAGGATCGTTTACGCTATCATCTTCAGGCGATAATTCAGGGATAGTCTCTGGAGGCTCAGTCAACGGCGCCACGGGCTCCGGCTCTATTCCCGGCACCATACTTTCATGCAGGCAGGCTAGCGGATGCCGGTCAGGAGGGGTATTAACATCCCTGAACCCCCAGAACGTCAGCACTGGTTTTTCATCAATCAGATAAACGTGCTGGCAGCCGGGAAAGCAAAGGGCATGCTGCAGCAGGCTTCCAAAGAGCTGCTCGGCATTTTTGGTGGAGGCCAGGCTGCGTTCGCTAAGCTGCGAGGCGATGTGCAGGCAGTTATCCAGATAACTCAGCGCCTGCCTGCGTTGCTTTTCGTTTGCCTTTGCCCACGGAATGACGCTACCGGCACAGGGAGCGTACCAGTCAATTTTATCGCCGCTGTCATTAGGCTGGGGAACGGCCAGGCAATCGGCAAGCGGGGATTGTTTGCGTAATCTCAATGTTTCACGAATTTGTAGTGCAGAATCAAAAATCGTCTGCCCGCTTTCACCCAGCGCAAGAAAGGTATCGAAATAACCGCTGCGCAATAATATTTTTGCCAATTCTTTAACCTTTATTAACCGTGATTATTTAGCAAGTCGCTAGCTATTGTTTATTTTAACGGCTTTAGAAATAAAAAGGACTCAAGATATTGAGTGAAAAACCGACAAAAGTGCCGGGTGTTTTATCTATTACTGCAAGAGGGTATGGAAATAAATATGTTAAATTTAATGTGATATTTTGTAGGGGTGAGTAATAATAATCACGATAATGTTAATGGTTTTGAAAAAAGGCTTCCCTAAAGAAGGAAGCCGGGGCGGCCCTTAACCAAAAAAGGCAACAGGCACTGTGTTAAATACTAATATTATAAATTTTACCTGAAGTGACCTGACGAGATATGCCATCCACACTGTAGGTGGAGGCTTTATTATCGACTTGATTCACCATGTTTTTTAAATCATTTGCTTTTTGCATATGCATCTCAAGCAGCGTGGCTATCTGCTTGTTCAGGTCATTAGAGGTTCTGACCCGTTGCGTGATGTTTTCCCATTGCGTGGCAAACGTCGCCTGTTCTTCGTAAGGTGCCGCAAGGTTTAGACGATGCTCTTCCTGAATACGCATTTCATCGTAATAGCCAATGGTTGAGAGCAGGCGGCTTTTGGTGTCGGATATGATTTGCAATGATACCGGATTAATCTGCGGGCGTCCTAACTGATTCATTTCCTCTGTAAGGATCGCTTCCAGTTCCACTATGGAATCATGCATTTTTAATAAAATTAATCGTAAGTTATCCATTGTTTATGTTCGAAGCATCGTTTAAGAGAAATGAAGCATATCCTGCACTAAGGCATGCGCTATTTTATCTGTATCTATATGCAGTTCGCCGGCTTCCATGGCGGCCTTGATATTTGCTAAACGTTCTACATTGATGTCGTGCGTTGTGCCGTTTTTTACGGCCTGGGTCAGTTTACTTAAGCTCACTTGGGTACCTGCTGATTCGGGGCTGGTCAAGGGAGTTTTACTCGCGCTCTGGGTTTTGGGGCGTATCGCTAAGTCATGCTGAGCATTGCCGGATGTAACAGGTTGTGCTCGGTCGATGCTCATAATAATCCTCTCTATTAGTCTGTTCTTTGTTTTCGCTTTACAAAAATATAAATCGGCGAATTTTAAAAAAACTAAAGCTATTCTTTAATTAAAATACTTACTTTACCTTCTGCCGTCACTTTTCCGGTGACGATTTGCCCAGATTTTGTTTTTACACGCAATGTTTCATTCAGCGCAGCATTGTCGAGCGCTTTGCCCCATGTACGGATTAAAAAACCCTCCCCCGTCGCCAGCAGATCCACTTCTTGCCCGACGAGGATCTTCCAGCGCTTGCGAAGATGGGTCTCTGCTATGGGCTGACCCGTATTGATGGCACGGGTCGTCACTTGGCCAATGATAGCATCTTTGTTAAGGATCACGCCGGGGGGCAATCGCACCATTGCACCGCTTTGTTGCGTAATATCTTCAGTCTTTATCAGACTACCGGCTTTCAGCGCCCGACTGGCTGTCCACCACGTTCCCTCTGCCTTAATATTAACCTGGATAAATTTCTTTTGTTTGCCGCACTGGGCAATCACGCTGTGGTTGCCGATCGTGCGTAAATTATTACCGCTAATCGAAAGCCGGGGCGTTGCACACAGCCCGGCAAGCTGCTTTAGGGGGGTGAGAACCGTTACGCTGTGGAGGACCGGGCCCTGTTGTTCCGCATTGAGCAAAGCAGCGATCTGATTTTCTAAGGGGGAGTGTTCCGCGTGCGCCTGAGCAGGAGCCATAAAGTAAACCAGGCCGCAGAGTAAAAGCGCTGAGCGGATAAATAAAAGACGGTGCCGGGAGGTCATGAGAATGATGGCCTTAGTATAATGTCGGAGAAAAAGAAAAAAATGAACTGAAAAAGCCAGGTTGGAAAGTATATGTCAGTCTATAAGAAATTTAACTCGCTAAATGCCGCCAATGTTGTCCGTATATAAGGCATTAAAGTTTATTTAATTCATTGGGGTGTTTTAGGTGGGTAATTGCGTTTATTTATGCCGTGTTTTTGCGTTATAGAATTGTATTGTTCCACTTTAGTATATACGCATGATCCATTTGGCAAAGGTTAGCAAAACCATGCTCGGTAAACTTGATAATTCGATGCGTTTTCAGCAACAGGCTCTACGTTTGCTGACTCAGCGGCAAGATATTTTAGCATCAAATATCGCAAATGCTGATACGCCGGGTTATTTAGCCAGAGATATTGATTTTTCTCAACAGCTTAAAAATGCGATGGGCAGTGGGGGCCAACCGGCTGCATCGCTGGCATTAAAGTTGACCACGAAAAACCACATTGCGGCCTCCGCGCCGGCTATGCATAACAATCAATTATTATATCGTGTGCCTGACCAGCCTAGTGCTGATGGCAATACGGTAGATATGGATCGTGAGCGCGTTAGCTTTGTTGATAACAGTGTCAAATATCAATCCAGCCTGACGATGCTTGGCGGGGAAATTAAAAGCATGATGAGTGTTATCAGCCAGGGTTAATTATCGCTATGTCTCTATTTAGTATTTTAGATATTTCCGGCTCGGCGATGGCTGCTCAGTCAAAAAGACTCAACGTCAGTGCCAGCAATATGGCCAATGCTGACAGCGCCGTGGGCCCCGACGGTAATCCCTATCGCGCTCGCCAGGTTGTGTTTCAGGTAAATGCTGCACCAGGTCAGCAGATTGGCGGCGTGAAAGTCAGCGAGGTGGTGGAAAGCAGCGCGCCGGATCGCATGATCTACGAGCCAGGAAATCCGCTTGCGGATGATAAGGGCTACGTGCGCATGCCTAATGTCGATGTGGTCGGTGAAATGGTGAATACCATCTCAGCTTCTCGCAGCTATCAGGCGAATGTGGAAGTGATGAACACAGCGAAATCACTGATGTTAAAAACACTGACCTTGGGTCAATAAATAGATAAGGAAGATTGACATGGCCGTTTCTGCCGTCATGAACCAAAGCGTTCCCCCCGCAGCAAAAAGTAGTAATGGGCTGGGGGATAACGTTGAGGAGCTGATGAATAACTTCATGACCCTCCTGGTGGCACAGATGCAAAACCAGGATCCCACCAACCCGATGGACAACAACCAGCTTACCTCGCAGCTAACGCAGTTCCAGACCGCTTCCGGCGTGCAGCAGCTTAATAGCAGCCTGAACGCCATGGGGGTGCTGGTCTCCGGTATGCAACAGATGGATGCCAGCCAGTGGATCGGGCGCCAGGTGTTAACCGAAGGCGATTCGACAATTTCGAACGCCGAGGGGGGGAACCGGGGAGGGGCATTCTCGATTAACAGCGATGCGGATACCGTTAGCGTGATTCTCACCGATGCCCAGGGCAACGTTTATACCGCCGACATGAAGGATGTGAAAGCGGGTGTCCATCAATTTACGATGGGTGATTTAACCAACTTCCAGCCGGCCGATCCGAGCACCGTCGAAGGCGGTAGCTTCAAAGTTTCTTACTCAGTCTCCAATGCTGATGGCAGCACGCCTGAGATCGTTTCGCTGAAAAAATCGACGGTTGAAAGCGTTGCCTTTTCGCCGTCAGGTGCCTTACTGCAGCTGGGCTTAGCGGGTACGGCGATGCTGGGCGATGTGTATCTCGTTGAATAAGTTTGTTTTTAATTTTTAGCTTTCAGGAATAACAATATGGGTTTTTCACAAGGGCTTAGTGGATTAAGCGCCGCGTCGCAGGCGCTGGATGTCGTCGGTAACAACATTGCCAACTCCCAAACGGTGGGGTTCAAATCGGGCTCCGTTGCCTTTGCCGATGTGTTCGCCGGCTCCCAGATTGGGATGGGCGTGCAGGTTTCCGGCGTCAATCAGAATTTCGGTGATGGTGTACTGGGCCAGGGCAACAGCAGCCTCGACATGGGGATCACCGGTAACGGGTTCTTCCGTCTGGTGAACGACGCTGGGAAAGTCTTCTACAGCCGTAACGGCCAGTTCGAAAGCGACCAGAACGGCTTCATCATCAATAACCAGGGCATGTACCTGACGGGTTATCAGGCGACCGGAACGCCGCCGAGCATTCAGCCCGGCGCCGCTATCGGGCCAATCCAGATCCCTTCCGGCCAGATGCCGGCTAAAGCTTCAGACGGTGGCACGATGAAGGGCAACCTGGACTCCGGAACCGAAGCTATCGATATCGCCGCGAATCCCTTCGATCCTTCTGATTCGAAAAGCTACAACTCGGTCACTCAGGTTGACGCCTACGACAGCCTGGGCAACAAGCACACCGTTAACGTCTACTTCGTAAAAACGACCGATAACAAGTGGACGGCTTATTCCAGCGACACCACCTCACCGAGTCCTGATGCCGCTAACCCGACCTACCAGAAAATGGATATTGAGTTCGATCCTTCCGGTCAGCTGATCACCAATCCGGCAAAACTCAACGTGCAGGGCGCGTCATATAACGGCGGCAACGCGCTGAATTTTGATCTTGATATGGCCGGCATGACCCAGCAGGCATCCGATACTGCCATGGACAGCCCAAGCACGACTGGCTATGCACCGGGCATGATGAACGGCTATGTCGTTGGCGACAGCGGTGAAATCATTGCGTCTTACAGCAACGGTGAAAAACAGATTCTGGGTCAGGTTGTGCTGAGCAACTTCACCAACCCAGGCGGCCTCGCTTCTGAAGGCAATAACTGCTGGTCTGAAACGCCGACGTCTGGCCAGCCGGTGTCAGGGATTTCCGGTTCGGGTAACCTGGGGACGCTGTACGGTAACCGTCTTGAGGCCTCAAACGTGGATTTGAGCAAGGAGATGGTCAATATGATCGTCTACCAGCGTAACTATCAGTCCAACTCACAAACCATCAAAACGCAGTCTGAGCTTCTTCAGATACTTTCGAACATGTCGTAAAGCGGGCTGATATGGATCGTGCAATTTATACCGCTATGGGGGCCGCAAACGCCGCCCTTAATCGCCAGGCGGTCACGTCGAATAATCTGGCAAATGCCTCCACGCCGGGATTTCGTGCCCAGTTGATGGCTTATCGCGCGGTGCCGGTTGATGGGCCTTCCGTTCAGACCCGAACGCTGGTCACCGAATCCACCCCTTGGCATGACAACACCATGGGGAGCGTGAACCAGACAGGGCGTGACCTGGACGTTGCCTTACCGCAGGACGGCTGGCTTGCGGTACAGCTTGCAGACGGAACCGAGGGGTATACGCGAGACGGCAATATCGAGGTCGATAGCGAAGGCCAGCTGCGGGTGCGTGGCTTTCCGCTGCTCGGAGACGGCGGTCCGCTCACCGTGCCGCCACAATCACAAATTACCCTTGCACCTGACGGCACCATTACCGCCCTGGGCGCTGGCGATGAACCCACTGCGCTGGCCCAGGTGGGGCGACTGAAGCTGGTTAACGCCCCGATTCAGGAGCTGCAGCACGGTGACGATGGTCTGTTGCACTCTGCGACCAATCCCGGGCAGCCCCGCCCGGCGGATCTGGAGATGAAGGTCGTGCCGGGCGCCATTGAAAGCAGCAACGTTAGCCCCGTGAAAGCGATGGTCGACATGATTGCCACGGCGCGCAGTTTTGATATGCAAATGAAGGTCATCAGCACCGTTGATGACAACGCGAAGAACGCCAATCAGCTACTGAACATGGGCTAACGCCGGCAAGGAGATACTTTTATGATCCGTTCTTTATGGATTGCCAAAACAGGTCTTGAAGCACAGCAAACCAATATGGATGTGATTTCAAACAACCTGGCAAACGTCAGCACCAATGGTTTTAAACGTCAGCGTGCGGTGTTTGAGGATTTGTTATATCAGACGCTGCGCCAGCCCGGTGCACAATCCTCGGAGCAGACCACCATCCCTTCTGGTTTGCAGTTGGGGACTGGGGTGCGGCCGGTGGCAACCGAACGCATCCACAGCCAGGGTAGCCTGACACAAACCAATAACAGTAAAGATGTGGCGATCGACGGGCGCGGCTTTTTCCAGGTGCAGCTGCCCGATGGCTCCACGGCCTATACGCGCGACGGCTCGTTCCAGTTTGATCAGAATGGACAACTTGTCACCGCAAGCGGTTACCCCATTCAGCCGGCTATTACCATTCCACAGGATGCCGATACCCTGACGGTGGGCAAGGACGGGATTGTCAGTGTGACCATCGTCGGGCAAACCGCGCCGCAGCAGGTGGGCCAGCTTACGTTGTCCACCTTTATCAATGACTCCGGGCTCGAAAGTATCGGTGAAAACCTTTACCGCGAAACCCAGTCGTCCGGCGCACCTAACGAGTCTACGCCCGGGCTGAACGGTGCCGGCTCCTTAACGCAAGGTTACGTTGAAACGTCCAACGTGAACGTTGCTGAAGAGCTGGTCAATATGATCCAGACCCAGCGCGCTTATGAAATCAACAGTAAAGCTGTTTCGACATCGGATCAGATGTTGCAACGCCTGATGCAACTTTAATGGCACCGCTGACGGCTATCCCGACCTTGAGTTGGGGCGCCGTCAGCGCGTCCTGACCGCAGTGAATGACATGAAAAATCACCCCTTTGCCGATATGACCAGAAGACGGACAAGCCCCTGTTTTGGCAAGTTTAAACGTGCCTTGGCTCCACTGATCCTGATCCTGAGCCTGCCGTTGGCTGGCTGTGCATATATCCCGCACAAGCCTCTGGTGGAAGGGCAGACCACGGCCAACCCTGCCCCGGTGGCCCCGTCAGCCATCAACGGTTCGGTCTTTCAGAGCGGACAGGCGATGAATTACGGTTACCAGCCGATGTTTGAAGACCGACGACCAAGAAATATTGGCGATACGCTGACGATCGTGCTGCAGGAAAACGTCAGCGCCAGTAAAAGCTCGTCGGCTAACGCGTCTCGCGACGGATCGACCGGGCTGACGTTTGACGCGATGCCTAATGCCCTCAGCGGTTTGTTTGGCGGTTCTCGCGCAAACACGGCTATCAGCGGGAATAATGATTTTACCGGTAAAGGGGGAGCGGCTGCACAGAACACCTTTAACGGCACGATAACCGTTACGGTGAGGGAGGTGCTGCAAAACGGCAATCTGAGCGTGGTTGGTGAAAAGCAAATTGCCATTAACCAGGGAACCGAATTCATTCGTTTTTCCGGAGTCGTTAACCCGCGCACCATCAGCGGCAACAATACGGTGATATCGACTCAGGTATCCGATGCCCGTATTGAATATGTCGGCAATGGTTATATTAATGAAGCGCAGCAGATGGGCTGGTTACAGCGTCTGTTCCTTAATCTTTCTCCCTTTTAGTTAGCCGATATGAAAACTTTCCTGCTCACTTTTTTCCTTGGCATGGTCAGCGTGGGGCTGAGTATTCTCCCTTCGCTCCCGGTTCATGCCGAACGCATCCGGGATCTGACCTCGATTCAGGGTGTTCGCAGCAACTCGCTTATGGGGTATGGCCTGGTGGTGGGGCTGGATGGTACAGGGGATCAGACCATGCAAACCCCTTTTACCACGCAAAGCCTGAATAACATGCTTTCCCAACTGGGTATCACCGTACCCTCCGGCACGAATATGCAGCTGAAAAATGTGGCTGCCGTTATGGTGACGGCTGAACTGCCGCCGTTTTCCCGTGCGGGTGAAAAAATTGATGTTGTCGTTTCCTCAATGGGCAACGCGAAAAGCCTGCGCGGTGGAACGCTGCTGATGACGCCTTTAAAAGGTGTGGATAACCAAATTTACGCCCTAGCACAGGGTAACCTGTTGGTATCTGGCGCTGGTGCGCAGGGGGGCGGCTCCAGCGTACAGGTTAACCAGCTCAACGGTGCCCGTATCAGCGGCGGCGCCACGGTAGAGCGTGAAGTGCCGATGAATTTTGCCGGACAGAACACGCTGTATCTACAGCTTAATGACGGTGATTTTGGATTAGCCCAACAGATAAGCGACGAGATAAACCGTCGTTTAGGCGGCGGGACGGCTATCGCTGAAGATTCTCGTGTGATTAAGCTTTTCGCCCCGGCGAACAGCGCGGCGAAGGTCCGTTTCCTGGCAGAGGTGCAAAACCTGTCGATTCGGCCCGGCCCAATGGAAGCGCGCGTTATCGTTAACTCCCGAACCGGTTCGGTGGTCATGAACCGGCATGTGACGCTGGATGCCTGTGCCGTTGCTCAGGGGGATTTAACCGTAGAAGTAGCGCGTAACAACGAGGTGAGCCAGCCGGATACGCCGCTTGCGGGTGGACAAACCGTGGCGACAAGCAACACACAAATTTCCTTACGCGAACAAAACGGTGCTTTGCAGCGGGTAAACACCAGCGCCGATTTAAACCGAGTTGTGCGCGCGCTCAATAGCCTTGGAGCCACGCCAAACGATTTGATGTCCATTTTGCAATCCATGAAGAGCGCAGGCTGCCTGCGAGCAAAACTGGAGACCAACTGATGAACAGCACTGCTCTGACCCAGGGAGCGGCCTTTGATATTCGCAACCTGGACGCCCTGAAGCGCACCGTGAAAGAAGATCCGCAGCAGGGGCTGAAGGCTGCGGCTAAACAGATGGAAGGTCTGTTTGTACAGATGATGCTAAAGAGTATGCGAGATGCCTCATTTAAAGACGGGCTCTTTAATACGCAGCAGTCTGACATGTTTACCTCAATGTATGACCAGCAAATATCGCAAAGTATTGCCGAGCGCGGTAGCCTGGGGCTGGGTGACATGATGGTGAAACAGATGGGCGGGGATGTGGACAGCAATAAGAGCGTGATATCAACGGCATTCACTCCTCTTTCGCTGGATACCGCCTCGTTTAAACGTACCCCACAGCGTCTGAGCCCTGAGGATATCGCCATACAGGAAAAAGCCAGAACGGCGGGTGAGGCTGGCTTTGGCGGCAAAAGCAGTGACTTTATTGCGCGCATGTTGGCCCCAGCGATGGATGCTTCTAGGAAAAGCGGCATTCCTCATCAGCTGATTATTGCCCAGGCCGCTCTGGAATCCGGCTGGGGCAACCAGGAAATACTCACCAAAGAGGGTAAGCCGAGCTACAACTTATTTGGTATTAAGGCGACCGGGGGATGGAAAGGTGACAGCACGGAAATAACCACCACGGAATATATAAACGGTGCCGCGCAAAAAGTGAAGGCTGCGTTTCGTGTTTATGGCTCTTATTCTGAAGCATTATCGGACTATGCGGCACTGCTGGCAAATAATCCACGTTATCAAAATGTTTCGCGCGCGACATCGCCTGAACACGCCGCGCGCGCATTGCAAAGCGGTGGATATGCAACGGATCCACAATATGCAAGCAAATTAATATCAATTATCCAACAAGTTAAGGGTAATGTTAATCAGGCGTTAAATGCGTATAAGGGCGATCTTTCTACATTATTTTAGAATTATTGTTTTAGTTTATTTTGAACGGGCCGATATATAAATTATCAGTAGGAATTTTCTTAGGCGCGCTTAAGGGTGTTCTGCGCAGAAATTTAACGTTGGATATTTATGAATCTTCTGAATTTAGCCCAATCGGGCCTGAGCTCCGCCCAGGCGGCATTAAATGTTGTTGGTAACAACCTCAGTAATGCGGTAACCCCCGGCTACAGCCGCCAGAACGTTATTTTAGGTGAGGCGGGTGGTAGAACAACCGGTAGCGGTTTCTTCGGCTATGGTGTTCAGGTTAATGGCGTACAGCGTGCGTACGACTCTTTCATCAATAACCAGGTACGTAGTGCCGCCACGGAATATCAGGCGCTGGCGAGTCGTTATGAACAGCTTAGCCAGATTGATAACATGCTGGGTGATGATACCGCTAACATTTCTGTTACGCTGGGTAATGCTTTTAACGCAATGGAAAAGATGAGTAGCGACCCGGTAAGTCAGGCTGCCCGTCAGGAAACACTTTCGCAGTTAAAAGCGCTCTCCTACCAGTTCCAGAACAACAGCAAGACGCTCAATGGCCTGGAGAAGGCGACCAATACCCAGATTACGCAAAGCGTTAACGACATTAACGCCAGCGCTGAACAGCTCGCCAGGCTGAATAGCCAAATCGAAAAAATTCAGGGCCAAACGGGAAATCTTCCGGCCGATCTGCTCGATCAGCGTGATTCTTTACTGAGTAAGCTCAACGATCAGATTGGTATTCGCGTCACGGAAAACCCCACCACGGGCCGGGTTGACGTAACGATGGCGAACGGGCTGCCGCTGGTTAACGGTGAGCGTTCTTACGCTCTGGCCGCCAACGTATCGCCAGAAGATCCTTCTAAAACCGTGGTTTCTTATATTGACGCTTCGGGTAACTCACTGCCGCTGGATGAATCAAAAATTACCACCGGTCGGCTTGCTGGTCTGTTTAAGTTTCGTAATGAAGACCTGACGGATGCACGTAACCAGCTCAACCAGCTAGCCCTGCAAATGGCTAACCGCTTTAACGAAGTCAATGAGCAGGGTTACGACCTGAATGGCGAGGCGGGAACGGCCATCTTTAATATTGCTGACCCGGTCGCGCTGGCTAACCGTAATAACAGCGGTAACGGCTCGCTGGACGTCACCTACAGCAGCATTACCGACGTTAAGCCACAGGATTACACGATTACGTTCAAAGGGCCTGGCGCGACCGATTGGGAAGTGAAAACCAGCAGCGGTAACGTCGTGGCAACCACGGTTGGCCCGGATGGCGAGCTCCAGTTCGACGGCCTTTCTGTTAAGCCCCAGGGGAATCCACAGGCCAACGACTCCTTCGTCCTTAACTCCGTTGCCGGTGTGGCGGATAAACTGAGCGTGGCCATTGATGATGGCAGCAAAATTGCGGCCTCAAGCTCACAGGATGGTGACGAAGAGAGCAACAACGAAAATATCAAGAACCTGATTGCGATTAAAGATGAGCCGTTAATCGGGAAGTCAACGCTCGCCGAAGCGTATGCAAGCCTGGTCAGCACCGTCGGTTCTTCTATGACCTCCCTGAAAGCCAATGCAACCACCAGCGCGAAAAGTGTTGATGCGCTGCTGTATCAGCAGCAGGCGGTTTCAGGCGTGGACCTGAACGAAGAGTACATTAATTTGACTATGTTCTCCCAGTACTACCAGGCGAATGCCCAGGTTCTGCAAACGGCGACCACCCTGTTCGACACTATTTTGAGTATCCGATAAGTGCCGTTCTCTTTTACAAGAGGAGAGGCGAGAAAAGTTAAGGAAGAAATGATGCGTCTAAGCACTCAGTACATGTATCAAAACAATATCGACAGCTTAGCCAGGGCGATGAGCGACGGAAACGATGTTTATATGCGTTTGTCGTCGGGTCAGATTTTGCTTAAACCTTCTGACGATCCTGCGGGAGCCTCGCAGGCGGTGATTTATCAGAATGCCCTGTCGAACATCAACCAGTTTGATACCGCACGTTTATACGCTCAGGATGCTCTCGGACAGGAAGATTCCACTCTTAATTCCATTGCCAGCCTGATGACGAAAAACCTGTCAGAAAAGATTGTTGCAGGCGGCAACGGTGCTTATTCTGATGCCGACAGGCAGGCGCTGGCCACGGAGCTGCAGGGGATCCGCGACAACCTTCTGGATTTGGCCAACAGTAAAAACCAAAACGGACGCTATATTTTCTCCGGCTATAAAACCGGTGAAGCGCCATTTAACCCAGACGGTACCTATACGGGTGGCGATATGGCGATGACACAAAAGGTGGCGGACAGCACTGAAATCGCCGTAGGCCACACGGGGAAAGATGTTTTTCTTAGCGGCACGCCTGACGATGTTTTTGCCGCGCTGGACAAAGCGATTGATGCTCTCAAACAGCCCGTTGTAGACGATGCCGATCGTGAAGCGCTGCAAAGTACGCTGGACAGCGTTAATGTCTCCCTGAGCCGCGGCATCGATAACCTCGGTAAAATTCAGGCGGAAGTCGGTACTAACCTGCAGCAAATTGAGTCCCTGGGTTTTAGCTCTGAGACGCAAAAGATAACCCTGCAGTCGCGCCTGCAACAAACGGTGGGGTCAGATCCCGATTCAATGATTTCCCTCGTTTCACAATCTAAGATGACCGAATTTGCCTTGAACTCATCCATGATGGTTTTCCAGTCTATGCAGCAAATGTCAATATTTAATATGTTGCGTTGATATTGAGTTTTATGAGGGGCTTTCTAAGCCGGATTGTTATTTATTAATGGCTGGTAACTCATTATTAATAGGTTGTGTTGATAGCAAGCTTCCCATGAGGAAATATAATTTCCTCATGGGAAGGAATTGAGTCATAAAATAAAAATAAAAATAAAAATAAAAAATTATTCTTGTATGTTGGTGATCTTGTTACGCTTTTATTTGGTTGAAGTTGATTAACTCTGTTTTATTGATTGTTGGCTGCTGACTGTTCTTTACCTGCCGAAAAGAAAAACTCTATAATTAAACTATATTATAGTGAGCGTTTAGTTTGTCAGCTTTTTAATGTCGTTTGACGAGCTTGCTCAATAACTGGTTGGTGGGATAATGGAAAAATGAATGGTATCTATAACCCTAACGGCGTAGTGGATAAAAATGAACTGTGGGTGAAATATGGCTCATTAGTTCGTCATGAAGCGCTTCGTCTTCAGGTTCGTTTGCCGGCAAGCGTCGACCTTGACGATCTTATTCAGGCGGGTTCTATTGGGTTGCTGGTCGCAATTGATGATTTCGACCCCAGTAAAGGTATTACGTTGGGCAATTATATTACCCAGCGCGTGCGGTGGGCATTACTCGATGAGCTTCGTGAAAGAGACTGGGTGCCCAGGCGGGTGCGCCACAACGCCCGAGAGATTTCCGCTGTCATACAAAAAATTGAGCAAAGTACCGGTATGGCCGCAACCGAGGCCGAAGTCGCCGCTGAAATGGGTGTGACAATACGCGAATATCAGCAGATGCTTGCAGATACAAACAGCAGTCAGCTCTACTCGCTGGAAGAGCTGCAGGAGGAATCGCCCGATGGCTTTGAACAACCCGAAACCCAGCATGAGAATTTAAACCCGTTAAACAGTCTGATGATCCGTAAGCTATTTAATCAGATATCACGTGAGATAAGCGCATTACCCGAGCGTGAGCAATTACTTCTTAATCTTTACTACCAGCAAGATCTCAATATGAAAGAGGTGGGCGTATTGCTGGGCATTACGGAAACGCGTGTCAGTCAGTTACACAGCCAGGCGATTAAACGATTAAGGGCCCGCTTAGATTCTGGTAAATAGTACTTCAAGTAACTTATTTCGATCATTTTCATAACATCAAGGCACTTCGCTAATTATTATTGCGTACATTATGCGATGTGGCGACTTTTAATATGCGCCCGATTTCTATCGGCGGGTATCACATGGGTAAACAAAAACAATGCATCTCGATGAACAACTGCAAAGTATTCATGATATCAATCTGTCTTATCTGCTGCTCGCCCAGCAGTTAATCAGGGAGGATAAATTCGCTGCGGGTTTTCGTCTCGGCCTGACTGAATCGACAATTGATACTTTAAAGGACTTGTCTTTGCCACAGCTCATTAAGCTGGCGTCGACGAATCAATTAATCTGTCGTCTGCGTGTGGATAATGAAATCGTTATCGATCACTTGACGAAAGACTCCCGCATTGAAGCCTTACAACAAATGCACACCGGCATCATTTTATCAACCAACTTACTAAATTCACTTGTGGAAGAAAGCATTCCTGCCGCCTGAAGGAGTCTGAATTATGACGGAAAAAAGCATTTTAGACGAAGTTAAAGAAATCCATATCGCCATGGCTTTAATTTCCTTTGGCGCGCGCATGCAGGTGCTCGAAAGTGAAACAAGCTTAAGTCGCAGAAGATTGCTCAGACTGTACAAAGAATTACGGGGATGCCCACCGCCTAAAGGAATGCTGCCTTTTTCTGAAGACTGGTTTATGTCATGGGAGCAGAACATTCACTCTTCCATGTTCTACAACATCTTCCTTTACCTGCAAAAAACGGAAGAGTGCCGTCCTATTGAAGCAATGGTGAAAGCCTACCGTCTGTATCTGGAACAGTGTCCGCTTAGCCCTGATGAAAAACCAGTGCTAGGGCTGACAAGAGCCTGGACGCTGCTGCGCTTTGTGGATTGTGGAATGATTGAGCACACGGAATGTTGCGTATGCCGCGGCTGGTTTGTCGCCTCCGCGGAACATGCCAGGAAACCCTTTACCTGCAGCTTATGCAGCCCGCCGTCCCGCGCCATGAAGAAAAGTAAGGTGTATGACCTGGCGGTGCGAAACGCGCAAGGTGCCTGATGACTCAAGGTTACTCATAAGGATATTAGTGCCTTAACGCCACCGCACGAAGATGTGGATTGTCCATCTGAACGATTTGGATAACCCGTCACGAGGGGGCGATGAAGATTTTTATTTCTGCAAGGAGTTAACGTGTTAGTCATTGTTGGTTATCTGGTCGTCATTCTGACCGTATTTGGTGGATATGGTTTATCTGGCGGGCACTTTGGCGTGTTATATCAACCACTCGAACTGCTTATTATCGGCGGGGCGGGCGTCGGAGCCTTTATCGTGGGGAACAATGGTAAAGCCATTAAGGCCACGATGAAGTCGGTTCCACATTTGATGAAGGGTTCATCCTATAACAAAGCGCTGTATATGGATCTCATTGGTGCGATGTATCTCTTGCTGAACAAAAGCCGCCAGAGCGGCATGATTTCGCTTGAAAATGACATTGAAGATCCGCAAAACAGTCCGATTTTTTCCGCTTATCCCCGACTGCTGAAGGATTCCGTGCTGATGAACTTCATCCTCGATTACCTGCGTCTGATGGTCAGCGGCAATATGAGCGCTTTCGAGGTTGAAGCCTTGATGGATGAGGAAATTGAAACCTGCGAGCACGAACATGAAGTCCCTGCCAGCAGTATTACTCAGGTCGGCGATGCGCTTCCCGCGTTCGGGATCGTTGCTGCGGTGATGGGGGTCGTTAACGCTCTGGCATCCGCCGATCGGCCCGCGGCTGAGATGGGAGAGCTAATTGCTCATGCGATGGTCGGCACCTTCCTCGGGATCTTATTAGCCTATGGCTTTATTTCACCGCTGGCTGCGCTTCTGCGTCAGAAAAGCAGTGAACAAATTAAAATGCTGCAGTGCATCAAGATCACGCTTCTCTCCAGCCTCCATGGTTATGCGCCACAAATCGCCGTCGAGTTCGGCCGTAAGATTTTATACACCACCGAACGTCCTACTTTTATCGAGCTGGAAGATCATGTTCGCCAGGTGAAATCATCCTCAACTAACAGCGCCTCGGACAGCTCTTCATGAATAAAAATGCCAAGCCGGTGGTTATCGTACGCAAGCGCAAAGGCAATAAGCATGGCGGCCATCACGGTGGCTCTTGGAAAATTGCCTACGCGGATTTTATGACGGCGATGATGGCGTTCTTCCTGGTGATGTGGCTGCTGGCAACGGCTTCGCCCCAGCAGCGTCACCAGATTGCGGAATATTTTAATATGCCGCTTAAGGTCGCGCTAAGCCAGGGCAATAAAGAGAGCCTGAGCGACAGCGTTATCCCCGGGGGCGGAGATAACATCATTAAGCAGGATGGGGAAGTGCTGAAGCAGACCCTGAAAAAAATTGACCGTGAAAAGAGCGTGCAAAACTTAAAGCGCGTGCGGGAAAAACTGGAAAGCCTGATCAAAAACGATCCGCGTTTGAGCAACTTTGTCTCCAACCTTCGACTGACGC
This sequence comes from Buttiauxella sp., assembly GCA_036502985.1. Taxonomy (GTDB): domain Bacteria; phylum Pseudomonadota; class Gammaproteobacteria; order Enterobacterales; family Enterobacteriaceae; genus Buttiauxella. The sequence continues at coordinate 28,925 of DASXXQ010000219.1, read as the reverse complement.
TGACGGATGATGGCCTGTTAATCCAAATTCTCGACACGCAGGATCGTCCTATGTTCCGGGTGGGCGGCGTGCAGCTGGAACCATACATGCGCGATATCCTTCAGAGCCTGGCAGGCGTCCTCAATGATTTGCCAAATCACCTTACCCTCACCGGCCATACGGATTCACTGCCGTATGCCGGGGGCAGCGTCGGGTACAGCAACTGGGAGCTTTCCGCAGACCGTGCTAATGCATCGCGTCGCACGCTGGTTAGCGCAGGTCTCGCGCCAGATAAGTTCATGCGTGTGACGGGTACCGCAGACATTATGTCATTGGAAAATACCCAGCCCAACGATCCGTCCAACCGACGCATCAGCATTCTGGTTTTGAGCCAGGAAAAAGAGAGAAGCATCAGGCGTGAGTACCTCTCACAGAGTACGTCTTTGCAACACGAAGAGCAGACAGAAGCACAGCTTAAGGTGATAGCGTCCCCGGTGGGGGAAAAAATTGTGCAAACGGAACCCGCAACACTAAACCAGGAGAAGGTTGAGCAAGATGGACGTAAGTGATTTTTATCAGACTTTCTTTGCCGAAGCAGATGAATTACTGGCTGATATGGAGCGGCATCTTTTAGAGCTGGACTGCAGCTGCCCCGACAAGGAAATGATGAATGCGATTTTTCGCGCGGCGCATTCCATAAAGGGGGGCGCCGGGACGTTCGGTTTTAGCGTTTTACAAGAAACCACCCATTTAATGGAGAACCTGCTGGATGATGCCCGCTGCGGCGAGCTTCCGTTAAACAGCGATATTATTAATCTGTTTCTGGAGAGTAAGGACATTATGCAAGAGCAGCTTGACGCGTATAAATCATCCCAGGAACCGGATCAGGAAAGTTTTCGGTACATTTGTGATGCTCTGCGCCAGATTGCACTTGAGGCTAAAACTCAAAAAGACGGCGTTTCAACGCTCGTCGCGGCGCCGGTTATGTCAGCTCAGGCTGAACCAGCCGTCGGAGCCGCTGAAAATGTGGTTCCGCTGCTGAAAATTACGCTTAGCGGCCTCAAAGAGTCGGAAAGGAAAGTTCTGCTTGAAGAGCTGGAGAACCTGGGGGAGCTGGAAGGTCACGAGCTTCTTGACGAGAAAGTCGTGGCGCACTTACGCACGACAACTTCCCAGGACGATATTTTCGCCGTGCTCTGTTTTGTGCTGGAACCTGAACAGATTGAGATAGTGGAGGTGGCCGCACCGGCAAGCACGCCGGTCATTACCACGCAGGCTGGTGCGCCTGCCGCTGTCGAAAGTCAGGAAACGTCTTTACCGAGCGTTGTGGAAAAGGCGACTGAAGTCACCGCGCTACCGGCAAAAACAGCCGTTTCCCGGACCAAACCAGCGGCCAGGGCGCCGAGTACAGAGTCCAGCAGCAGTATCCGCGTGGCGGTGGAGAAGGTCGATCAGATTATTAATCAGGTCGGCGAGCTGATCATCACCCAGGCGATGCTGTCGCAGCTCTCAGGCACCCTCGATCCGGCCCACCATGACACGCTAATCAGCAGTATTGCCCAGATGGACCGCAACGCTCGCGATCTGCAGGAATCGGTCATGTCTATTCGTATGATGCCGATGGAGTATGTCTTCAGCCGCTTTCCGCGGCTGGTGCACGATCTTGCCGGTAAGCTGAATAAAGAAGTGGAGCTCACCCTAAAAGGCGGCTCTGCCGAACTGGATAAGAGCCTCATCGAAAGGATCATCGATCCCCTGACGCACTTAGTGCGTAATAGTCTTGACCACGGTATTGAATCGGCAGAGATTCGCCGTGAGAAAGACAAGCCGGAAAAAGGCAACCTTATCCTTTCAGCTGAACACCACGGCGGAAACATCGTTATTGAAGTGATTGACGACGGAGCCGGGCTTAATCGCGAAAAGATCCTTGCACGAGCCAAATCACAGGGCATGGCCCTGAGCGACAACATGAGTGACGAAGAAGTCTGGATGCTTATTTTTGCCGCCGGCTTCTCAACGGCCGAAAAAGTGACCGATGTGTCCGGGCGCGGAGTCGGGATGGACGTGGTGCGCCGAAATATCCAGGAAATGGGTGGTCACGTGGAGATTAAGTCCGAACAGGATAAAGGCTCCAATATTCGCATCATCCTGCCTTTGACGTTGGCTATCCTCGACGGAATGTCGGTAAAGGTAGGGGAAGAGATTTATGTGTTGCCGCTCAGTACCGTTATGGAGTCGCTCAAGCCGAGCAAAAGCGAACTTTACCGCATGGCGGGCGATGAGCTGATGTTGCAGGTACGTGGCGAATACATGCCGCTTATCGAGCTGTACCAAATTTTTGACATCCCTGGTGATGCCCTTCAGCCCAGCGAAGGAGTAGCTGTCATCCTGCAAAGTGCGGGAAACCGCTATGCGCTACTGGTCGATCAGCTGATTGGCCAGCATCAGGTGGTGGTTAAAAACCTCGAGCTTAACTACCGCAAAGTTCCGGGTATATCAGCGGCAACCATCCTCGGAGACGGCAGCGTAGCGCTTATTCTGGATGTTGCGGCACTGGTCTCGCTTTGTAAAAGCAAGCGATTGATTAATAACGACAACTTAGTGTTTAGTCAGTGAAGGTGATCGAATGAGTATCTCAGCATCAGAAAAGCAGTTTGATGACAAGAATATCGGACAGGAATACCTGATTTTCACCTTGGGTGAAGAAGAGTATGGGATTGAAATCCTGAAGGTTCAGGAAATTCGGGGCTATGACCGCGTAACGCGTATCGCTAATACCCCTGACTTTATTCTTGGCGTAACCAATTTACGCGGCGTTATCGTGCCGATTGTAGATTTACGCGTGAAGTTTGATTTGCAGGTCACTGAATTTAACGCTAACACCGTTATTATTATCCTGAGCTTTGCCGACCGTGTGGTAGGGGTTATCGTCGACGGCGTATCCGACGTTATTTCCCTCAACAGCGGCCAGATTAAACCCGCACCAGATTTCTCGGTCACGCTTTCTACCGAATATTTGCTTGGTCTGGGCACCGTTGATGAGCGCATGTTGATTTTAGTGGATATTGAAAAACTGCTGAACAGCGAAGAAATGGAACTGGTTGAGAAGCTAGTGGAAGGGGTTCACGAATAATCCTTTCGGGTATCCTGTTACGGGGCCTGTCGTTATTCATTTAACGACAGGCTTTATTCATTCTGAAAGCTTTAATTTTTATTTCCCCCACTTAGCCTGCTTTCAGGCAATATAGTTTGAGATAAATTCATTGACCGGAAGCGGATGTGAATAGTGGCGGCCCTGCAACAGATTAACGCCACGTTCGGCAAGGCACCGCGCCTGATCTTCGCTTTGTATGCCTTCGGCACCCAACCTGATATTTAACATAATGGCAAGGCCCGCCAGCGCCGCCACCGTCTTTTTATAGACCAGCTCACCCCGGTGGATAAGGGTCAGATCCCGGTTGAGTTTGAGCATGCAAAATCCCATATTTTCCAGGTACTTCAGGCTTGAACAGCCGGCACCGAAATCATCGATAGCAAACTGAATGCCAGCGTCCATCATCTCCTGAATACTTTCCAACATCGGGTCTTCTATGTCGTTAATGGAACGCTCATTGACCTCAAGCATCATATTAAAGTCATCGGCAAAGCGGTAGGCGGAGGTTTTCAGTACGGGATTGGCAATCTGACTGGCGCAAATATTGAAAGTGAAGAAAAAGCCCGTCGGCAGTCTGTTGCGCAACGGGAGAAAGCTTGTCTGGATGTCATCAATTAACTTTAACGTGAACTTATCAAGCATTTCATCCGCAAAATCCGCATTGGCGGAAAAATAATTTCCTCTTTCATCTTTAAAACGCAGTAATACTTCTGCCCCCATTAGTCTCCGCGTGGATGAACAGATAATTGGCTGAATGTATGGGCAGGTATTCATTTTTCCTTTATTTAACGGATTGCTAACCATCAGTCTATTTTTCTTTATTGTGTTGTTTATTTTATTTTCGGCCCAGCGGTAGGGTTGTAACATATTGATGGCCTTGCGCCAGAACTGATGGCGTCATTAATGAGGTTATACGGCCACAAAAACAAAAGAGGCTTGATTTACATTGCATATAACCGGCCGATGAGTGAATTTAATTATACGAGGTGAGCTGCTTTTTGTACAAGGCGTCAATGGCAGGATAAACGGGTATAAATGCAGCTATTTAAATTATTATCGGCAGAAGAGAGAATTGTGGCGAATAAGAGAAAACCTGGCCCATAAATGAGCCAGGTTTGACGGGACAGGTAAAGAATTAACGCAGTAGGGACAGAACGTTCTGTGGAACCTGGTTCGCCTGGGCCAATACGGAGATCCCGGCAGACTGCAGAATGTTCGCACGGCTCATTTCGGACACTTCAGAGGCGAAGTCTGCGTCCAGGATACGGGAACGGGATTCGGTCAGGTTGTTGACGGTGCTGTTCAGGTTGCTGATAACAGAAGCGAAACGGTTCTGGGTCGCACCCAGGCCGGAACGCATTTCATCAACTTTAGCCATTGCGCTATCGATAGCCGACAGAGGGTTGACCTGGGCAAGCAGAGCGGCATCGTCTGTATCAGTGGCGTCCAGCAGAGTGCCGGCGGCAAGGGTAAATGCGTCATCATCAGCAGTAAGGGCGGCCGGTGTCATTCTCATTGCCACATCTTTTCCATTAGAGTCTTTACCAATAGCTACGTACGTGGTACCACCTGCACCATCATTCAGGGCATAAATGTCGCCTTTACCGGTAGCCCCAAAGGCTGCGGTTTTCGCATTATCCATAGCCGTCTGGCCTAAAGCGGCGCTGCTGAAGGTACCGTCATTGTAGGTAGAATCGACATCGACTTTGGTCGCCATTGTACTGATATCGAAACCATCCATGCCCAGGGTGGCAGCGCTGGTTTCGCTTAATGCGATATCAATAGTCTGGCCATCGTTAGACCCTACCTGGATGCTTAGGGTCTGATCTTTGCTCAGTACCTTTACGCCGTTAAACTCGGTCTGTTCGGAGATGCGGTTGATCTCATTCAGACGTGCGTCGATTTCGTCCTGGATGGACTTACGGTCAGAATCGGAGTTGGTGCCGTTCTGCGCCTGTACGGTCAGACGGCGAATGTTTTGCAGGTTGTCGTTTACTTCATTCAGCGCGCCTTCGGTGGTCTGCGAAATGGATATACCGTCGTTGGCGTTACGGGAAGCCTGAGTCAGACCGGTGATGTTAGCGGTGAAGCGGTTGCTGATTGCCTGGCCCGCGGCGTCGTCTTTCGCGCTGTTGATACGCATACCGGAGGACAGACGTTGGATAGAGGTACCCAGAGCAGACTGAGATTTGTTCAGGTTATTCTGTGCAACCAGGCTCAGGGAGTTAGTATTAATTACTTGCGCCATCTTTAATTCCTCTTTCTTTATTGATTTAGCACCACTCCAATGTGATACCCAATATTTCCATGCGTTGTTTCGTTCGCATAATAAAAATATCGGCGCAGAAAAAAATATCTAAAAAATTTTTTGGTTTTTTTTTGTCGTTTGTCTGAAATTTAATCGAAAAGAAATTTTATGCTGAGGCTATTCATGGGTAATTATTGTTATGACAGGAAATGATGGCTTTCATGGTGTTGCGGTGGGTGTTTGATGACTAATATAGAGGTTTTCGTTGTTTTATGATTTGAATTGCCGTCAATGGTGGTGTCACTTCCTGGGTGTGCTGTTCTTTATTGAGGCGATGTATCTTTTTACTGGGGAGGCTAAGGGTCCTGTAAGACTTAAAATCTATTAACAGCTAAATGGGTGTAAATAGGGCAATTCATGTAAATGTCATCATTTTTGCAGCTGTTTTGGTGGTTTGATTATTTGCAGCGGATAAAATAGCCAGATGGAGTTTTTATTCTATTCCTCAAACAGAAGGAAAGAGTGTTTTAGCGCAGCGTGGGGAGTTGTTCCTGAGCGGATAAAAAATTAAACTTTATGGCGTAAATAACGATATAGATTATGAAGAATAAAAAATTAAACTTATGCCATAAAGGAGAACGTCATGGCTTCTATATCATCAATGGGTATCGGGTCAGGGCTGGATACGGAGACAATGCTGGCGCAGATCAAAGCTGGCGAACAGACCCGGTTGTCACCTTACACGGCGCTACAAAGCAGCTATAAAGCAAAAGTGTCGGCCTGGGGCCAGATCTCCAGTGGGCTTTCTACCTTACAGGGCGCGGTAAAAAAACTTACCGGAGACGCCTTTAACACCCTGACGGTAAGCTCCAATACGGCATTTACCGCGACGGCATCGTCTTCAGCGCGTGCTGATACCCACTCGATTACCGTCCTCTCCCTTGCTACCTCGCACAAGCTAAGAACCGACACCATCGATGACCAGAATGAACAGTTGGGCTCTGGGGGAGGAGGCGAACGCACCGTTACCATCACCCAGAAAGACGGCAGCGAAATGAAGGTTACGCTCAAAGACGATGAAACGTCGCTGAGCCAGGTTGCTAAGGCGATTAACAACCAAAAGGGTGATGTTTCCGCGACTGTACAGCGTACCGATGAGGGCTATCAGCTTGTACTGAGCTCAAAAACTACGGGGACGGACGGGGAAATGACCGTCAGCGTAGAGGGTGATGACACTCTGGACGCCGTGCTTAACAGCGATAATCTGAATGAAGTTTCTAAGGCCGGGGATGCAAGACTTGTTGTCGATGGCAGTAGCTATACTCGCTCAAGCAATAATATCACCGATATCCTTGATGGCATTACGCTGACGCTAAAAGCACCCTCCGAAAAAGACGACGATGGCATTGAGAAGTCAGAACAGCTTACCCTCACGCAAAATACTAGTGAAATCAAAAGTACGCTGCAGGATTTTGTAAAGCAATACAATGCGTTAATGACGGCAACAACGAATCTAAGTAAATATGTTCCTTATGATTCTTCCAAGCTAAAAGATGATGATATTGCCACTCAAAACGCATCGAACGGCGCACTTATGGGCGATTCCACGCTGCGTGGGATGGTCGGTGAGATTCGCTCAACGGTAAACGGCGTTTACGGTGATGCGGGGGCTGACTTCGCATCACTGGCCGATCTCGGTATCAAAATTGATGCCGGAACCGGACAGATGACGCTGGACGAGAGCAAGCTTGATAAGGCAATTGCCGATAGTCCCGATCAAATCGCCACGATGTTTACCGGCCGTGGTGACAGCCCCGGGCTCGCAGATACGCTTAGCGGCATCATTACTCAGTATGTCGGCGATTCTGAAAAGAAAACCGATGGCATTATCAAAACCTCCACCGAAGGTTTGACCGCCCAGGCCGATCAAATGCAGGTGCAGATTGATAAAACGCAGCGCCTGATTGACGCCAACGTGGAGCGTTATCGCGTGCAGTTCCAGAATCTGGATACCACGATGTCCAAGCTGGACAGCATGAGCTCGCAGCTTAATGCAATCCTCGCTACGTTGTAATTAACCCTAATCTTTAATTTTATGGCCAGGCAGGAGTGTCGACGCCTCCTGCCTCTTTATTACGGAGCCTGTTTATGTACGCGAGTCGGGGCATACAAGCCTACGCTCAGGTTGATTTGCAAAGTCAACTGGCGGGAGCAACACCTCATCAGCTTATTACCATGCTGTTTGACGGTGCGCACAATGCAATTCTACGTGCGAAGATTTACTTCGAAGCCGGCAATATCGCCCGGCGTGGAGAGATGATATCCAAAGCGATTAATATTATTGATAACGGTCTTCGTGCCTCGCTCGATCATGAAAAAGGAAAAGGGATTGCCGAGGAAATGGAGATGCTTTATGAGTATATGTCGCGCACCTTGCTGGACTGCAATCTGCGGAATAACGCAGATCAGCTTGCTCATGTCGACGAGCTGTTGATGACGCTCGCCACGACATGGAAGGAAATTGATCCTCAGTTTAAGCAGGTAAAAGATGACTAAAACCCTTACCGCCGACTATGAGATGGTCTATCAGCTAAATCTCAGCCTGCTTGAAATGGCTCGCCAGGGAGAGTGGGATGGCTTTATTGAGCGGGCGGAAAATTACGTCGTTACGCTGCAAAAAGTTATTAATAACTACTCCGAAAGGCTGACGCAAAACGAGCAGGAAGAAGTTCACCTGCTGGTAAAAAAGTTAATTGAAAACGAAGAGGAAATAACTAGGAATCTGCAAAACCGTCTTGATGTTTTAAAAACGGATATTTCCTCTTTGAACCGTGGAAAAAAATGTAATCAGGCCTACTCCTCAAGCTTTACGTCAACTCTTCAATAATTTGCGGTTTGGCTGTTTTCCTCTTTGGGTGAAATAGCCTTATCTCGCTGAATAACCACTCGATTTTACACTAAGCCAATCACGACGCTGCGTCAGTAACGGTAATTTATGGTGACTTCATTGCTTACAACATGCAGGGCGGGAATTAACTGCCCCTGGCTTGCGACGGAATAAATAAAGCGAAACGGGCCGCGTGCGGCAAGTGGGGAGGTGAGCTTTTTATGCCCGCTCAGGCGGTCGAGCCTGATGCAGGCCGTGGCATCGCAGAACTTTATCTCAAGGTTAGGAGGAGGAGGCGTAAGCAGCGTCACCCGCCATACCAGGGTGCTGACCTGTGCCGAGGAGGGCAGGCTCGGCGGACCGCTCAGGGGCGCGCCCGTCATGGTTTGTTTACCCACGCTGACGACGACGCCCGCCGTTTTTTGGCTCCATGCGCCGCTGGCAGCGGTTGCCACCAGCGGGAAAAAAAGCGCCGTAAACCCCATCAGCCTGCAGAGTCTCACTCCTGGCCTCCAACGATGGCCGTCATACGTACGGTACGGTTATTACTGATCTCCATGTTCGACAGCACGGCAAGCTGCGGATAGACACGACGCAGGAAGCGGGATAGCATCATGCGCAGAGGCTGGTTCACCAACAGCACCGGCGGTGCGCCAAGGGCCTCCTGCTGAGAAAGCGCTTTTTCAGTCTGGCGGATGAGGTTCTCAGCGATGCCGGGTTCGATGGCGCTGCCACTCTGGCTTGCCTGGATCATCAGCCTTTCCAGGGTCAAATCCATCCCGATAACGCGAATTTCGGCGTTGCCGGGGAACCATTGCTGAGTGATAGCCCGGCCCAGGCGAATACGCGTATGGGCCGTCAGCTCATCCGGATCGGTTTGCACCGCCGCAAATTCGGCCAGCGTGTCGACAATAGTGCGCATATCGCGAATCGAAATTCTCTCTGCGAGGAGATTTTGCAGTACCTTATGGAAAGTGGTCAGCGAAATAACTCCCGGGATCAGATCTTCGACCAGCTTCGGCATTTCTTTGGTCAGACGGTCAAGCAGCTGTTGCGTTTCCTGACGGCCAAACAGCTCGTCGGTGTGCGTAGCAATCAGGTGGTTAAGATGGGTGGCAATGACCGAGCTTGGATCCACCACAGTGTAGCCCAGAATCTGCGCCTGTTCGCGCAGCACTTCATCAATCCATACGGCGGGCAGGCCAAATGCCGGTTCCTTGCACGGCGTACCGGGTAATTCGCCATCTGCACAGCCCGGATCAATAGCCATCCAGCGTTCAGGCATGGTCTCACCGCTGCCAATTTCCACGCCTTTAAGCAAAATGCGATAGTGCGTTGGGGGCAAATCGAGGTTGTCTCGAATATGCACCGACGGCGGTAAAAAGCCCATTTCCTGAGCAAATTTTTTACGGATCCCGCGAATACGCGTTAACAGTTCACCGCTTTGCGAGCTGTCTACCATAGGGATTAACCGGTAGCCGACTTCGAGTCCCAGCACATCCTCAAGCTGGACATCAGACCATGTCGCCTCGGTTACCTGAACGGCATCGGCCTTCGCCTGGGCTGCGGCTTTGCTCTCTTTGGACTGCGCCCCGCCCGCCGCGTTGCTAAACAACTCTTTACCGCGCATCCACCAAGCGATGCCCAGCAGCGAGGCGGTAAACAGCAGAAAGACAAAATTAGGCATGCCGGGGATCATGCCCAGCAGGCCGACGATGGCCGCCGCCAGGACCAACACGCGCGGGTTATTGAACAGCTGGCTGACCATCTGTTCACCCACGTCCTGATCGGTGGCAACGCGGGTAACAATAACGCCGGCCGCGGTCGAGATAATCAGGGCCGGGATTTGTGCGACCAGACCGTCACCGATGGTCAGCGTCGTGTAGGTTTCAGCCGCCACGCCAAAGGACAGATCGTGTTGCAGTATGCCGATTATCAGGCCGCCGATGATGTTCACCGCCATGATAAGCAGGCCGGCAATCGCATCGCCGCGCACAAACTTACTGGCGCCGTCCATGGATCCGTAGAAATCGGATTCTTGCGTCACCTCATTACGGCGGCGCTTGGCTTCTTCTTCACCGATAATGCCTGCATTCAGATCGGCATCAATCGCCATCTGTTTGCCGGGCATCCCGTCCAGTACAAAGCGCGCACCGACTTCTGCGATACGGCCTGCGCCCTTGGTGATAACCATAAAGTTAATGATGATAAGAATGGCGAATACCACGATGCCGATAGCAAAGTTGCCCCCAACCAAAAAGTGGCCGAAAGCTTCAATGACGTGGCCCGCAGCGGCGCCGCCCGTGTGCCCATCCATCAGAATAATACGCGTGGAGGCGATATTCAGCGCGAGGCGTAACAGCGTCGAAAACAGCAGTACCGTAGGGAAAGCAGAGAAATCGAGCGTCTTTTGGGTGAACATGGCCACCATTAATATCATCAGGGAAAGGACGATATTAAAAGTGAACAGTAAATCGAGAAGAAACGCCGGCAGGGGCAATATCATCATGGACAGAATCATCATGATTAATATCGGACCCGCCAATATTTTCCACTGCGTCTCTTTCATCGAGGGTAAACGTAATTTGGTGGCGTAGTTTGCCATCACTCATGACTCTCTTGTGCAAAATCCAGTGCGGCAGGCACGGGAAGGTTTTCAGGTTTTTTAGGGGCAATACCGCCGCCCAGCCGCCAGCGTCTCAGGCCATAAACCCAGGCAAGTACTTCGGCAACGGCGCTGTAAAGTTCGGCCGGGATCGGTTGCCCAATTTCACAGTGGCGATAGAGCGCGCGTGCAAGCGGGGGGGCTTCAAGCATCGGGATGGCATGTTTTTGCGCCTCGGTCCTGATGCGTAACGCTATTTCTCCCGCGCCTTTGGCCAGCACTATCGGGGCGACGTTACCGCCTTCTTTGTAGCTCAGGGCGATGGAGTAGTGCGTCGGGTTATTCACAATCACATCGGCATTGGGGATGTCCGACATCATGCGCTGACGTGCGGCGGCACGTTGCAGCTGTTTGATACGGTTCTTAATGTGCGGGTCGCCTTCGCTTTGTTTAAACTCATCGCGAATTTCCTGGCGGCTCATGCGTAGCTTCTTGAGGTTGCTGAATATCTGATAAAACACGTCGTAACCCACCATTGGGACCAGCGCGAGGATCACCAGCAGCAGACACTGGGAGATAAGGTCGCGAGTCTCCCCAAGTCCGTCGGCCAGCGAGCCGTGGCCTAATGAGATGAAGCGTAACTTGTTGTGGTAGATAAACAGGGTGCCGGCACTGCCGACCAGAATGACTTTCAGGATGCCCTTAACCATCTCCGACACCATCTGGCCACCGACCATGCGCTTAAGACCTGGCAGAGGGTTGATCTTTTTTATGTCGAATTTAAAGGATTTGCCCCCAAGCTTGACGCCACCCAGAAGCGCTGAGGCGGCAATCCCCGTCAGAAAGAGCCCCAGCAGCACGGGCAATATCGCCGTGGAGGCCAGCAGTAGCAGATGGCGAAGCTGCCGGAGCATTGAGCCTGTATCGAGGATCATCATCCGGTCAAAGCTCAACCCGTTTTGCATCAGCATCGCCAGCTTGCGGGCTATCGTCTCCCCGCCGGAGAGAATCAACCCCCAGCCGACCAGCAGCATTAACAGTGATGTAAGCTCTTTGGAACGGGGGATCTGCCCCTCTTCGCGGGCTTTTTCCCGTCGTTGGGGGGTGGGCTCCTCTGTTTTTTCTACATCACTTTCTTCAGACATCGGCTTTAATCGCGTTACGCGTATAACAAAAATAAGAAGAGGGCTGCATGACAGCGTGACTTTCCACGTGATAAAAATCTGTCAGAACAGCCCGCTTGCAAAGTTGAATCAGGAAAATCAGAAGCCCAGACTGTCAAGTAAATCATCCACTTGACCCTGCGTCGCAACCACGCCAGCGCGATTTTGATCGATCTGTGGGCCGTTCTTGAGGGATTCTTCCGTTACTTTTGGTACCGCTTCTTCCGGCATGTTATCGAGCAGGACATGAATCAGCTCTTTCTCGATATTTTCGATAAGCCCCATCATGCGCTGGATGACCTGACCTGTCAGATCCTGGAAATCCTGCGCCATCATTATCTGCATGAGCTGTTCGTTGGTTTTACCGGTGATATCCGGCGTACTGCGCAAAAACTGGCGAGTATCGCTCACCAGTTCTTTTGCCATCGGCAGCTCAATAGGATTTTCAAACCATTCGTCCCAGCGTTTGCTCAACGCTTTGGACTGGCTGTTTAACGAGTCCTGCAGGGGACGGGCAACTTCTACGCAGGTTAAGGCGCAGTCCGCTGCCTGCGAGGTTTTCGCAACGACGTAAGACAGCCTGTCGCGGGCGTCGGGAATGGCTTCCGCCGCATCGATAATGATCCGATCGAGGCCAAGATTGTTCATGCTGTCGTGCAGCAGACGCGTCAGATGACCAATTCTTGAGAATATGTCTTTGAAATTCTCAGCCTGGGGATCGTTTTTGGGGTTATTCATGATTTACCATCCAAGCTTTTCAAATATTTTGCCCAGTTTCTCTTCCAGCGTCGCTGCGGTAAAAGGCTTCACAACGTACCCGCTGGCACCGGCCTGAGCGGCGGCAATAATGTTTTCTTTTTTCGCCTCTGCCGTCACCATCAGCACCGGCAACTTGCTAAGCGCGGGATCTTTACGAATTTCAGACAGCAGCTCCAGGCCGTCCATATTGGGCATATTCCAGTCGGTTATCACAAAATCGAAGGTTGATTCACGCAGACGGGCGAGCGCATCCTGACCGTCTTCGGCTTCTTCGACGTTGACAAACTCCAGATCTTTTAAAAGGTTACGCACGATACGGCGCATGGTAGCGAAGTCGTCAACGACTAAAAAACGCAAGTTTTTATCTGCCATGTTCATTCCTGATAGGGTTAAGCTCTCCCGCTGAGGAGAGTTGAGTAAGTAACTAAGTTAAATTCGGCGCGCCTGTCCGGTTACGTTGTTCAGCATGTGCTGGGCCATATCGCAAAGATCGACAACCTCCACGGCAGCACCAAGGGCTATTGCCTCTCTTGGCATACCGAATACCACGCAGGATTTTTCGCTTTGCGCAAGGGTATGAGCACCCGCTTTGCGCATGTCGAGAAGCCCATGGGCACCGTCATTACCCATACCGGTCAGAATCGAACCCACGGCATTTTTCCCGGCGGAAAGCGCCACTGATTTGAACAGCACGTCTACCGAGGGGCGATGGCGGTTAACCGGCGGGCTGTCGCTGAGCCTCACGTTATAGTTAGCCCCGCTGCGCACCAGCTCCATATGCTTAGCGCCCGGTGCGATATAGGCATGGCCAGGAAGGACGCGATCGCCGTCTTCGGCTTCTTTCACCGCGATTTCGCAAATCTTATCGAGCCGCTCGGCAAAAGAACGGGTGAAGCCCGGCGGCATATGCTGGGCGATAACGACGCCAGGGCAGGTTCGCGGCAGCAGCGTCAGCACCTGGCGCAGCGCCTCTGTACCGCCGGTTGAAGAACCAATAGCAAAGATTTTTTCACTCCCCACCAGCGGGCTGGAGATGATTTTCGGCAGCTGATGGCGTTCGCGACGGTGAACCTGTGCCTTTGAGGCGATACGAATCTTCTCGGTAATCAGCTCGCTATACTGCGTCATCCCTTCTTTCAGACCCATTTGAGGTTTAGTCACGAAATCTACCGCGCCCATTTCCAGCGCGCTCAGGGTGATTTCAGAGCCTTTACTTGTCAGGGAGGAAATCATAATGACCGGCATGGGACGCAGGCGCATTAGGCGTTCAAGAAAATCCAGCCCGTCCATACGCGGCATTTCGACGTCAAGCGTAAGTACGTCCGGATTAAAACGCTTAACCAAATCACGAGCGATAATCGGATCCGGTGCGGTGGCGACCATTTCCATATCGGGCTGCTGATTGACGATGTCGCTCATGATGTTGCGGATGAGCGCTGAATCATCAACGCAAAGGACTTTAATTTTCGGCATTATTGATTCTCTTTCAGGGTGTATACCGACTGGCCGCGAAGGCGAAACGGGCCATTGTTAATCCCGAAGTGCTCAGAGTGCCCGACAAATAAAATTCCGTCAGGCTTCAATATCTTAGCGAATCGTCTAAGCAGTTGTTCCTGTGTCTCCTGATTGAAATAGATCATGACATTGCGGCAAAAAATAGCGTCGAACGGTGCCGGAATATCCCATTTAGCGTCCAGGAGATTAAGCTGCTGATAATGAATTGTATTGAACAGTTCTTTCCTGACCTTGACGAGGTTTTGCTGCTCGCCGGTGCCACGCAAAAAATAATTCTTTTTTTGCTCGGCGGTCAGGTTGTCCAGATCGGCTAACCGATAGACGCCGGCCGATGCTTCGGCGAGCACTTCAGTATCAATATCCGTAGCCCAGATACGCGGGTTAACCGCGCTGCGTCCCAGCGCTTCATCTAAGGTGATCGCGATGGAATAGGGTTCCTCACCGGTAGAGGAGGCGGCGCACCAGACTTTGTAATTTCCCCGCCGCGCGCGTGCATGTTCGGCAAGAATAGGGAAATGGTAGGCCTCTCTGAAAAAAGAGGTCAGGTTAGTAGTCAGTGCATTAATAAATTCCTGCCATTCACCGCTGTTGGGATTTGATTCCAGACGCGCTAAATATTCGCTGAAATGTGTTAACTTCAGCTCGCGCAGGCGCCGTGACAAACGGTTATAAACCATATCTCGTTTCTGGCTGCTCAGCACTATTCCCGCGCGCTGATAAATAAGCTGGCTAACTTTTTCCAGTTCTTTATCTGAGATCCTGGCTTCAATGCGGATAGCTGCGTTGTTCACTTGATTAACGTCGCACTCCATACTCATATATAACATCCTTGCGACGTATATGGGTGGTTACAATAGTGAGCTTACCCGCCATGTATTTTTAACAAAATAGACAGATTTTTTTATCACATGGGTAAGCATTTGTTATTTTAAGACCCGCCGTTGATGGCCGCCGGTCTGTACAGCATGCAACTCAATATTGCGGGTAAAATCAAAAAGTTGCTTTTATACCGCCATATTCATGATTTCCTGATAGGCGCTGACCATTTTATTGCGCACCTGGATGCCAAAATTCAACGCTATAGACGCCTTTTGCGACGAGACCATCACATCATTCAGGCCGATGTCCGACGTACCCATCATATAACTCTGTTTCTGAGCCTTGGCGCTGGTAGAGGCCTGGCTGATGTCGTTAATACTGTTAAATAACAATGAAGAAAATGAAACGGAGTCCGCGCTGCTGCGTTTATTTTGCAGCGAGTTTGCATTTGCTGCACCGGAAACTTGTTGTGCCTGAAACTGAATTTGCTCCAGAACACCATTCATCGATGGAATAGACATTAATCGTTCCTGCTATTTCAGTAATAAACCCTGGTTAATCAGGTTCTGTTGCCTTAATTAAGTTCAGTCTAGCATGGGAGGTATCGCAATAAATAACGCAATAAGCCGACAGAAATTTCAGTTCATTGGTGATTAAGAAAAATCTCATATGGCACATAATACGCGACTGAAATTCAGCAGGAAAGAAGGCACGCCTGCAGCTTTTTCTCAGGATCTCTAACCGGAGTGCTGGTTCGCAATATTGCGTACACATTGCGTCATTTATTTTTTACAGGACTACGGCATGAATGCCACCACAAACGGTATTAAAAGCAACAATACAACATCTCTGATAGCAGCCTTTGAGCGTATTCGTGCAAATCCCAAAATAGCTTTAATTGTGACTGCTGCGGCTGCTATTTCTCTTATCGTTGCACTTGTGCTTTGGGCCCAGTCACCGAGCTACCGCGTGTTGTACAACAATATCAGCGATCAGGATGGCGGGGCCATTGTTGCCCAGCTTGCACAGATGAATGTGCCCTATCGTTTTGACGAGCGCGGGGGGGCGATTATGATCCCGGCCGACCAGGTTTACGAAGCGCGCCTTAAACTGGCCCAGCTTGGGTTGCCTAAAGGCGGCGCCGTTGGCTTTGAGCTGCTGGACCAGGAAAAATTTGGCATCAGCCAGTTCAGCGAGCAGGTTAATTTTCAGCGTGCGCTCGAAGGTGAGCTGTCGCGTACCATCGAAACGCTGGGATCGGTTCGCAGCGCTCGCGTGCATCTCGCAATACCAAAGCCCTCCCTGTTTGTTCGCGAGGAAAAACAACCTTCCGCTTCTGTAACCGTTCATCTGGATAACGGCCGCACGATGGATGCCGGTCAGGTGAATGCTATCTCTTATTTGATTTCCAGCGCCGTGCCCGGGCTGAATGCGGACCAAGTCACCATTGTGGATCAGACCGGCCGCCTGCTGTCACAGAAGGGCGATCAGGTGCAGCAAACCTCACGCCTGAAATACACCAGCGAAATTGAAACGGATTTCCAGCGCCGTATCCAGTCTATCCTTGCTCCGATTGTCGGCAGTCAGAACGTTCGTGCACAGGTAACGGCACAGATTGATTTTACTACCCACGAGCAAACCGCCGAGCAGTTCCAGCCCAACTCAGCGCCGGACAAAATGGCTATCCGTAGCCGACAGACCAGCGATTCTGAACAAGGCGGCAAGAATATGAACGGGGGTGTACCGGGGGCGTTAAGCAATCAGCCGCCGACACCGGCTACGGCTCCCTTAACCCAGCCTGCAGGCACGGCTAACCAGGCCAGGGGGACGGCTGGAAACAATAATAGCAATGCCGCTCCTGCCGGGATGAACAATGACACAACGGTCATCCCGTTTAATTCAAATAAAGATGCCACTACTAACTACGAGCTGGATCGCACCCTGACGCACATCAAGCGCAGCACGGGTAGCATTGAGCGTCTCTCCGTTGCGGTTGTGGTCAATCATCTACCGGGTAAAGAAGGCACGCAACAGCCTTTATCCAAAGAGCAGATGGACCAGATCACCGCTCTGGTGAAGGAAGCGGTTGGTTATTCAGAAGCCCGTGGCGACACCCTGAATATCGTTAACTCGGCCTTTACCACTGCTGACAACGACCAGACGCTGCCGCTCTGGCAACAGCCTGAAATCATCAGCCTGCTGATGTCTGCAGCCCGTTATCTGATGGTGGCTATCGTGGCGTGGATACTGTGGCGTAAAGCGGTACAGCCGGCCTGGCTGCGTCATCAGGAACTGGCGTTGCAGCGCCTGGAACTAGAGAAAGAGGCCCGCCAGGCCGAACTGGATGAGCTGGCCCGCCGGAACGAGAGTTCCGCAAAAGCGAAGGCTCAGACGCGCGTCGATGTGGAACTTAATACCCAGCAACTGCGTGAAATGGCCGAGAACGGACCACAGACAATTGCGCTTGTTTTACGTCAGTGGATGAACAAGGAGCTTAGCGAAAAATGAATGCTGCAGAGAAATGTGCCGTCGTCATGTTGACGCTTGGTGATGAGCGGGCTTCTGAGGTGTTTAAGCACATGTCTACCCAGGAAGTCACGCGGATAAGCTCAGCTATGGTTGGCATGAGCGCGTTTAGTCACGATCAGCTTGCACGCGTGCTTAAGGAGTTTCACAGGGATTCCAGCGAGGTGGCAACGCTTAATCTCGATACCAATGAATACCTGCGCAGCGTGCTGGTGAAAGCGTTGGGTGAAGAGCGTGCTTCAAGCCTGCTGGAAGATTTGCTTGATACTCAGGACGGTAATAACGGTATCGAAACGCTCAACTTTATGGAGCCGGTAACCGTTTATGACCTGATTCGCGATGAGCACCCGCAGATTATCGCCACCATTCTGGTGCATTTAAAACGTAACCAGGCGGCTGAGGTACTGGCCAAGTTCGACGATCGTGAGCGCAACGAGGTGATGGTGCGTATCGCCACTTTTGGCGGCGTACAGCCGGCGGCGCTACACGAACTCACCGAAGTCCTCAACAATCTGCTGCACGGTCAAAACCTCAAGCGCAGCAAGATGGGCGGCGTGCGCCCTGCTGCCGAAATTCTCAACCTGATGAAATCTCATCAGGAAGAGGCGGCTATCTCCGCAGTGCGCGAGTTTGACCAGGAGCTGGCACAGAAAATCATCGATGAGATGTTCCTGTTCGAAAATCTTATAGAGATTGAAGATCGTAGTATTCAACGCATCCTGCAAGAGATTGATAACGAATCACTTATCGTTGCGCTTAAAGGATCCGAACAGCCATTGCGTGACAAGTTCTTCCGCAATATGTCCAAGCGCCAGGCGGATATCATGGTGGAGGATCTCAACTCTCGTGGACCGGTTCGTATGTCGCAGGTGGAGGCTGAGCAGAAAAGTATTCTGCTGGTGGTGCGCCGCTTAGCCGATGCAGGCGAAGTGATACTTGGCGGCGGGGAGGATGTCTATGTCTGATAAAGAAAGGGTATGGCGACGCTGGCAGCCTGAAGATCTGCTGGCCGACTTCAGCCACGGCGAACATGAGCTTCCTGAACCCGATGCGGCATCAGGGAACTGGCAGTCTGACGAGCAACTTCAGGTAGAGCTTTCACGCATTCGGCAGCAGGCGGAACAAAAAGGTTTTGCTCAGGGTCTGACGAGAGGTCAGGGAGAGGGCAAAGAGCAGGGCTATCAGGAAGGCCTGGCGCTCGGTAAAAAAGAAGGGATTGAACAGGGGCTGGCGCAGGTCCGGGCCCAGCAGGATGAAACGGCCGGGAAGATTGTTCACCTGTTCGAAGCGTTCAGGATCGCGCTGGATAATCTCGACAGCGTGATCCCATCGCGGTTGGTACAGCTTTCTCTGACGGCCGCGCGTTCAATCATCGGAAAAAACATTGTTTACGATAACACCATTTTGATAGAGAAAATCAGGCAGCTGCTGAAGGAAGATGCGCTGCTGTCCGGTGATATTAAGCTTTGGGTGAGTGAGGAGGACAGGGCGAGGGTCGCCGAACAGCTAAGCCCGACGCTGGCCTCGCTGGGGTGGGAATTACTCAGCGATCCGGATATTTTGCCGGGCGGCTGCCGTATCACCTCCACCGAAGGTGAAATTGACGCGACCGTGAGCACCCGGTGGGAAGAACTTTGCCACCTAAGCAGGGAAGACTACAGCTCATGACGACGCGTCTGAAAAACTGGCTGGACACCCTTGAAAGCCAGGAACAGAAAATTGCCTCGCTCCAGTCTTTTCGCCATTACGGGAAGCTGACGCGCGCGACGGGCCTGGTCATGGAAGCCGTTGGCCTGAAGCTGCCGATTGGCACGCTGTGCATTGTCGAGCGCGACACCGGCCACGGCATCGCAAAAGTTGAAAGCGAGGTCGTCGGCTTTAATGGTCAGATCCTCTATCTTATGCCGCTTGAAAACGTTGATGGCATTCTGCCCGGCGCGCGCGTT
Organism: Buttiauxella sp.; assembly: GCA_036502985.1. Lineage (GTDB taxonomy): Bacteria > Pseudomonadota > Gammaproteobacteria > Enterobacterales > Enterobacteriaceae > Buttiauxella. The sequence goes on along the minus strand of DASXXQ010000219.1, from coordinate 9,324 downwards.
TACGCGCTGGAAAGCGGCGTTGGATTGACTCAGGGCAAGCAGTTGCCGCTGGGGCCTGAGTTGCTGGGGCGTGTACTGGATGCCAGCGCTCGTCCGTTGGACGGTTTACCGGCTCCCTGCCGCCGACAGCGGGATACCTTATTTACCTCGCCCCTGAACCCTCTGTTACGCGCTCCGATCAAGAACGTCCTCGATGTCGGCGTGCGGGCCATTAACGGCCTGCTGACCGTGGGGCGTGGACAGCGTATGGGGCTGTTTGCGGGTTCTGGCGTCGGCAAAAGCGTGTTGTTAGGCATGATGGCCCGTTACACCAAAGCTGACGTCATTGTCGTGGGGCTCATCGGTGAGCGCGGGCGTGAAGTTAAAGATTTTATCGAGAATATTCTTGGTAAAGATGGGCTTAAACGATCCGTGGTGATTGCCGCACCGGCCGATGTTTCGCCAATACTGCGTATGCAGGGCGCGGTTTATGCCACCCGCATCGCCGAAGATTTCCGCGAACGCGGTATGAACGTGCTGTTAATTATGGACTCGCTCACCCGTTATGCCATGGCGCAGCGTGAAATCGCGCTGGCCATCGGTGAGCCGCCGGCAACCAAAGGCTATCCGCCTTCGGTGTTTGCGAAATTACCCGCGCTGGTCGAACGCGCCGGAAACGGGGTGAAAGGTGGCGGATCGATAACGGCGTTCTATACCGTTTTGACTGAAGGCGACGATCAGCAGGATCCGATTGCCGACTCGGCGCGAGCGATCCTGGACGGCCATGTGGTGCTATCACGCCGGCTGGCGGAATCAGGGCACTATCCGGCGATTGATATTGAAGCGTCGATAAGCCGTGCGATGACCGAACTTATCGATAAAGAACACTACAGAAAGGTGCAGACATTCAAACAGCTGCTGTCTGCTTTTCAGCGTAACCGCGATCTTATTAGCGTTGGGGCTTATGCGGCGGGGAGCGATCCTCTTCTGGATAAAGCGATTGCCCTTTATCCCGGTCTGGAAGCTTATCTGCAGCAGTCCATTGATGAGAACTGCAGCTATGAAATATCGCAAACGCAGCTGGAAGCTATTTTTTCTGACCTATCCAAACCTTGATACAGAGCATAATTAATGGCAACGACTAGCCCTATGGATGTGCTGCGCGATCTTGCACAGCAGCAGCTTGAAACCACTACCACGCGTTTGGGTAAGGCACAGCAGGATTACACGCGTGCCGTTACCCAGCTTCAGCAGCTGGAAGCGTATGAGCAGGAGTATCAGCAGAGTTTGCACTTAAACATGGTCGGCCAGGGGATGTCGGTGGTGGACTGGGTGAATCACCAGTCGTTTATTAATTCCCTGGGCAAAGTCGTGAGCCAGCATGCCGGACACGTTACCAGCTGCAAGCAGTCTGTCGATCAGGTGCTTTCGTCCTGGCGCAGCGACAAACAACGCCTTAACGCTTTCGACACCCTGCAAAGCCGTGTCCAGACGATTCGTACGCTAAAAGAGAACCGCTACGAGCAAAAATTAATGGATGAATTTGCGCAGCGCGTCTGCCAGGGGAAAAAAGTTTTATGAAAGTGAACATTATGCCTGCGGTGAGCGCAACGGCCGGAAGTCAGGCAAGCATGGACATTGCCCAGGACGGCAATTTCGCCGCCGCGCTTGAGCAGAAAACGCAGCAGTTGGACCCTTTGATCCAGGAAGGGGCCGGGCAGTCGGCTCCGCTACCGGTGGGAGAAGATCCGGTTAACGTTAATCACGAACTACCGGGCGATATCTTCGATCCTATCGGTAATCTGCCGGGTAACCGGTTAAATGAAAAGCAAAAAGAGACGGTGGGCGACCAGGCTGCCGTGCTTGCGAGCGTGCCTGTTGACTCGCAGATTGCGCATCTGCAAACGCTGGTGATGAAAATGGATGAGGCAGTAAATGCGAACGCCGGGCAGCGGGGGGAGGTTGCCGCTGCGGCTATTGATGCTGAAGAGGGAGATGCGACGCTTGCTAACATAGCGCAGGCCGTGCTGACCGTCCGCACAGGGAGCGTTGAGGGCAGCAGTGCAGCGCCCACCGCAGCGGCGCTGGTAAAACAGGGCTATGGGGCTACTCTACAGGCGCGTAAAGAGGCGAGCCAAGAGACTCAGGTGGCGCCAGTCTTACCCGAGACGAATCAGGTTGAACAGCCAGAACAGACGGCTAGCCTGTTTAAACCTGTGATTGAAGGAGCTGCTGCGGTGCTCTCTGCTGACGGTCAACCTTCCTTTACGCCCGTTGCCTCAGCTCATGCACCCTCCGTTTCTTCACTGCTAACCACCCATTCCGTTTCCGTACCGGCAACCGCGGTGCCGGCGCCGGTTTTAACACCGGAAGTGGGAACGATTGCCTGGCAGCAATCGCTTGGGCAACAGGTCGCTCTTTTTACCCGCAACGGAATTCATAACGCCGAAATACGCCTAAATCCGGCCGAGCTTGGCGACATAAAAATTAATCTGCGTATGAACAGCGACCAGGCTAGCCTGCATTTCGTTAGCGAAAACCACCAGGTTCGTGCGGCCCTTGAAGCGGCGATGCCACAGCTGCGTTCTTCACTCGCGGAGTCGGGTATTCATCTTGAAACGAGCCGGGTAGACAGCGGCTTTGCCCAGTCCTGGAGCGGCTCTTCGCATTCTGAATGGGAATCCGCACAGGCCGCGCACGAAGACAATAACCGCGATGTGTCTCAGCAAGATGATGAGGAAGCCCTTATTCGCACCCCTCATTTACGTCACAATAGTGGAATAAATACCTTTGTTTAAAGGTTACATTTAATTGCGAAGTTATCGCCACTAATTTCATCTATTCACTGAATTGCCTCAAGGCCCGCATGTAATAGAATGCACTCCTTCAGGGGATTAATTACAGTTCCGTATTCATTTACAAGGTTTTCACATAATGCCAAAAAAGAATAAAAAAAATGACTCCGGGTCTGGTAAAAAAAGCTCCATCGTCATTTTGCTTCTCCTGCTTCTGGTTATTGCTGCGTGCGGCGTCGCGGGTTTTACTTTTTATGAAATGAATAAAATGAAAAAAGATGTCGCCAGCACCGATAAAGTAGAAGAGGCTGTTGCCGTGCCGGTGCCAATGTATGTTCCATTGGAAACCTTTACCGTTAGCCTCAAGCCTGATAGCCAGGAAAATGATAGCGATCATGTTTTATATATTGGTTTAACGCTGCGTGTAAAAAATGATGAGTCAAAAGAATTGATCGAAAAATTTTTGCCGGAAATCCGTAGCCGCTTACTCATTCTTTTTTCACAACAAACGTCTGAGTATTTATCTACCGATGAAGGTAAGCGCAATCTGATTGATAAAATTAAAACCGTAGCCAACCAACCCCTCGCTGATAAACACAGTGCTAATGTTACTGATGTGTTATTTAACGCGTTTATATTACGGTAAATTATATGTCTGATAGCATATTATCCCAGGCTGAGATCGACCGCTTGCTAAATGGGGGAGGCGGTGATGACAGCGAAAGCGTTGCCGACAGCCCCGATCAAGATGAAGGGATTAAACCCTATAATCCTAACACCCAACGTCGCGTGGTTCGCGAGCGCTTACAGTCGCTTGAAATTATTAACGAACGTTTTGCGCGACAGTTCCGCATTGGGTTATTTAATCTGTTAAGACGTAGCCCGGATATTACCGTAGGAGCTATTAAAATTCAGCCTTACCATGAATTTGCGCGCAATTTATCTGTGCCAACCAACTTGAACCTGGTGCACATGAACCCGCTGCGCGGTACGGCGCTCTTTGTCTTTTCTCCAAACCTCGTTTTTATGACGGTAGATAGCCTGTTCGGTGGCGATGGTCGTTTCCCAACCAAAGTTGATGGTCGGGAGTTCACGCCAACCGAGCAGCGTATTATCGAAAAAATGTTATCGATGGCGCTGGAATCCTATGACTACGCATGGAGTTCCGTATTTAAACTGCATACGGAATACATTCGTTCAGAGGTGCAGGTTAAATTTACCAATATTACGTCGTCGCCAAACGATATTGTGGTAACCACTCCTTTCTCTTTGGAAATCGGCGCCCATACCGGCCACTTTGATATCTGTATTCCGTTCAGCATCATTGAGCCATTACGTGAACTGTTAACCAATCCTCCTGTGGAAAACTCCCGACAGGAAGATGAACAGTGGCGCAATACGCTAGTGACGCAGGTACGCGATACGGAACTGGAGCTGGTGGCTAATTTTGCCGAGATCGACACCCGTCTATTACGGGTCATGCAGCTTAAAAAAGGCGATGTTATCCCGATAGATAAACCAGAGACTCTGGAAGTCTTTATTGATGGCGTACCTGTACTGTCTGGTAAATATGGTTGTGTTAACAATCAATATGCTTTGAAAGTTGAGCATATCAAGAATCCCTCTTTAACCTCTTTTAAAAAGGAGTAGTTGTCTATGAGCGATACCCCATCCTCATCTGATGCTGAACAATCCATAGACGATCTGTGGGGCGACGCTATGAGCGAGCAGCAGTCAGCGGAAAGCAGCAGCACCGCGCCCGCGCCGCCTACCGTGAATGAGCATATTGCTGCGCATATCTCTCAGGATCTTGATTTGATCCTCGATATTCCTGTCAAAATGACGGTGGAATTAGGTCGTACCAAAATGACCATCAAGGAGCTACTGCGTTTAAGCCAGGGCTCGGTGGTGACGCTGGAAGGTCTGGCGGGCGAGCCGCTGGATATTTTAATTAACGGCTATTTAATTGCGCAGGGGGAGGTGGTCGTGATTTCCGATAAATTCGGCATTCGTATTACCGATATTATTACACCTTCAGAGCGTATGCATCGCCTGAGTAGATAATGAACTCCCAGACAAAAACTATCGTACATTCTTCGCAACCGGTCGTTGATGCCGGTACGCCGGGCTCAGTGTTATTCAATGTTGGGGGCGCGCTCGCCCTGGTATTATTATTTATTGCTGTGATTACCTGGATTGCCCGTCGCGCGGGATTCAGGCCGCAGGGGCAAAAAGCATCGGCTTTGCTGAGCGTTAAATGTAGCCAGTCGCTTGGCCAGCGCGAACGTGTGGTCATTATTGAGGTGGACGATAAATGGTTATTGCTGGGGGTCACCCCATCAAACATTACCTGCCTCGCTACCCTTGATAAGCAAAATGGAGCCAAAGGTATTTCCCACTCGCCGTTGGCGGGGAATTTCCAGTCCGTCATGCTTAATATGTTGAAAAAACATAAATCGGAGCCAGAACGATGAGGGCTTCCTGGCGCTATGGATTCCGCAACCGGCAGGTGTTATCCCTGCTTGTATTGCTTAGTATGGGCATTTTTATCCCCGTACAGCACGCGTGGGCCGCTAACAGCGATTTGTTAATTACGCGTTCCGGAAACGGCGAGAACTGGTCACTGCCTGTTCAGACGCTGGTGCTGCTCACCTCGTTGACCTTTTTACCTGCCGTTTTATTGATGATGACGGGGTTTACCCGCATTATCATCGTCCTGGGGTTATTACGTAACGCCCTCGGCACGCCTTCATCGCCGCCTAATCAGGTATTGCTGGGGCTGGCGCTGTTTCTGACGTTTTACGTGATGTCCCCGGTGTTTAACCAGATTCACCAGGATGCGTGGCAGCCGCTAACCGAAGATAAGATCAGCATGGAAACCGCGCTGCAAAGGGCCGCCGGGCCTATGCGAACGTTTATGCTGCAGCAAACCCGGGAGGCGGACCTTGCGCTGTACACCCGGCTGGCAAAGGCGGATAACTTCGCCAGCCACGATGATGTCCCGATGAGTATTCTGCTGCCTGCTTTTGTGACCAGCGAGTTAAAAACCGGTTTCCAGATAGGCTTCACGGTATTCATTCCGTTTTTAATCATTGACCTCGTGGTGGCAAGCGTATTAATGGCGCTGGGGATGATGATGCTGCCGCCAGCCACGATTTCGTTGCCCTTCAAACTGATGCTCTTTGTATTGGTTGATGGCTGGCAACTATTAATGGGCTCGCTTGCCCAAAGCTTTTTTAGCTGATCGGGCAAAGATAATGACACCTGAAAGCGTTATGGCACTGGGATTTCAGGCGATAAAGGTTGGCCTGATGATTGCCGCTCCCATGTTGATTACTGCGCTGTTGACCGGCCTGATAATCAGTATTCTCCAGGCGTCCACACAGATAAACGAAATGACGCTCTCATTTATTCCCAAAATACTGGCTATCGTTTTGGTGGTGATTGCGCTTGGGCCCTGGATGCTCAGTATTTTCCTTGACTATATGCGAGCGCTTTTTAGCAACTTGCCCTACATCATCGGATAGCCATGTACACCCTGTCCGTAGAGAGTCTTTATTTTCAAATCAGTCATTTTTTTTGGCCCGCGCTCAGGATCCTGGCTTTATTCAGCACCGCCCCCATCTTTAGCGGTAAAGAGATCGGTAAAAAGGTTAAAGTTGGCCTGGCTATCGGTATCTCTTTCTTAATCGGCCAGAATTTGCCGGACAGCCATATTATTATTTTTTCCTGGCAGGGCGTGGGCGTGGCAGCGCAGCAGATCATCATCGGCGTTGCTATGGGGGTGACGATACAGCTCATTTTTGTGGCCGTGCGAACCGCAGGCGAAATTATTGGTCTGCAAATGGGGCTTTCCTTTGCTACCTTCTTCGATCCTTCCGGCGGACAAAATATGCCCGTTATCGCCAGGATATTAAACCTGCTGGCGACGCTGCTCTTTTTAACTTTTAACGGCCATTTATGGATGTTAAGTATCCTTAATCAAAGCTTTGAAGTGCTCCCTGTTGGCGGGACGTTACTGTATACAGAAGGCTTTTATTACCTGGTTAAGGCGGGAGGATTGATATTCCGCTGCGGGCTGATGCTGGGTTTACCGATTATTGCGCTGCTTTTAGCAATAAACTTTACGCTTGGGTTGCTGAACCGCTTAACGCCGCAGCTGTCTATTTTTGTGATCGGCTTTCCGCTCACGCTGACGATTGGGATGGGGGCGTTGGCGCTGGTCATGTACACATTTTCGCCTTTCTTTGAAAATCTTATGACGGATATATTTAACTATCTTGCAACAACAATTCTTTTATTCTCGGGTAGATAATATTTCCACCGTTCTTTCTTTTGGTGACATTATTTTTGGCTATTTAACCCATTGTGTTTTAAATCTTCAGAGTATAATTTTGTAGGTTGTTTTTTATCACTAAAAATTAATTAAAATATCTGCCAAATATCTCATTGTCTGTATTTTTGAATGCAGATTATTGACTTTTTGTGGAGATTTATTTAAGAGGGACTATGAGAACATTAAAAATATCGACGTTGATTAAAGGAATATTAACAATGCTTTGTTTAAGTATTGTTATAATTGGTTCTTATTCGTTTAAATCAATGTATGGCACGGGTGAGTCTGTTAAGAATTTGCAAATTACCACGGACAGAATGAGAGACCTGCGAGACATGACCGCGCACCTCACCCAGGCGCGGGGAGATATTAATTACGTTTATAATGATGAAACCGCCAGTAAAGAGACGCTAACCAGCAAGGCCGCCGCTATTCGCAACGATCTGGCGCTGGCAAAACAGGCGGTAGACAAATTTGTCCATATTAAAGATGTCGATCCAGAGCGCGCGAGGCTGAGCAATAATATTATTCAGAAAGCTAATATATTAATCGAAAGCTATGCCGGAAATGCGCAGCAGCTTGATATTTATAACAATCATGGCTTTGATAACGGCGCCAAAGAAGTCGCTCTGGATGCCGCCATTGCGGAATATAACGCCTACAGTAAAGAACTTGGCGGTCAGCTACTGGCTAACTTTGAAGCTAGCCGCGAAAAAACGTTAATCGTCATTGGGATCATGCTATCGATCGCGATGCTGGCATCCTTCGTTTCCTGGATCATCATTAAAAAAAGCATCTTTGAACGTCTGGCCACCGCGTCTGCAATCCTTGAGAAAATTGGCGCCGGTGAGCTCTACCATAAGTTTGAAATTGGCGCCCGCAACGAAATCGGCCTGATGCTGGAATCGTTGCAGAATATGAACACCTCGCTGGTGAACATGATCTCGTTGGTGCGCAGCACCTCTGAGTTAATCAGCGGCGACGCGTCAGAAATCGATCGCGGTAATGAAAACCTGGCGTCCCGTACCGAACAACAGGCCAGCGCGCTGCAGCAAACCGCAGCAAGTATGGAAGAAATTAAAACCACCGTTGCCAGCAATGCTGACAACGCTCGTCAGGCAAATGAACTTGCCCGTCAGGCGCGAATCACAGCAAATAACGGCTCCGCGGCCATGCAGGATGTCGTCGTCACCATGGAGAAAATTTCTCTTAGCGCGATGAAAATTGCTGAAATCAACAGCGTAATCGACGGGATCGCGAATCAGACGAATATCTTGGCGTTGAACGCTGCGGTGGAAGCTGCCCGAGCCGGGGAGCAGGGGCGAGGCTTTTCCGTGGTAGCGACCGAAGTGCGTAATCTGGCTAAACGAAGCGCGGATGCCGCGAAGGAAATAAACCAGTTGATCAATCAGTCGGTCAAAAGCGTTGATGATGGCTCTAAGCTCATCGGCAATGCAGGGAAAACGATGGAAGAGATTGTGACATCCGTTACCCACGTCAGCGACATCATGAATGAAATTACCCAAGCTTCTGAAGAGCAGAGCACAGGCGTGGGGCAAATTGCTGCGGCTGTTAACGAAATGGATCTGGCAACGCAGCAGAATGCTGCGCTGGTACAAGAGTCGTCCCAAATTACCCATAGCGTAAATGCGCACGGTCAGGAACTGTTAAAAACTGTTTCCCTGTTTAAGCTCAGAGCGGATGAAAAGCAACAGGGCGGTAAGGTCATCACGGTCAGGCGAAAAGCGCGTGTCTCCCGCCCGGAAAAAACAGACAGGGTAAAAAGCAGCGTGGATAGCAATGATAACTGGACGGAGTTTTGAAAATCTGCTTCTCGTTTCTTGTAGATTCCATCGCCGCAAAAGGTGACCGCACAGACGATCTCCCTACTTGTTAATAAAGCGGTTACTGATTCTGCAGGTTTTATACCGCCTCTCTGATAGCGCATTCAGCGCTATCAGAGCTTTTTACTTTGTCGAGGCGGCATCTCCTCCCTGACCTTTTTATTCCCTTCTGGCTAATAAGATCTCCACCGTATGCCACTGACCGTCGTTCGTAAGCAGGATTCGATCATCAGGCCGCCGTCGTTTCATGCAGACGTAGCCACAGCGGCCTGTCTGCCTGGCGGCTGAAAACAACCGTGGAATAACGCAGCGTGGAAAGCTGGCCCGGCAGGGTTTGTTTCTCGCGGTAGCTGACCACCGCACCTGCGGG
>DASXXQ010000218.1:0-30141 GCA_036502985.1 Buttiauxella sp. | reverse complement strand
GAAACTATTGAAATTGATGGTTATCAATTCAAAGTCGCGATGGCAGATAGTCGCCGTGTTATTCAGGTTCATGTCAGAATTCCGGACGACTCGCCGCAACCGAAACTGGAAGATTAATTCAACGATGTCTATAGCCCTACTCCTTCAACGCCAGCGCGTGCGTCTGCTGCTGGCGCTGCTTTTTGGTGCCAGCGGCACGCTGGCTTTCTCCCCCTACGATATCTGGCCTGCTGCGATTATTTCTTTAGTCGGGATTCAGGGGCTGACGCTTAATCGTCGACCTATTCAGAGTGCCTGGATTGGGTTCTTCTGGGGGCTGGGGCTATTTGGCTCAGGCATTAACTGGGTGTATGTCAGCATCGCGCAGTTTGGCGGTATGCCTGGCCCAGTTAACATCTTTTTGGTGGTGTTGCTGGCCGCTTACTTGTCTTTGTACACCGGCTTGTTTGGCGGTCTACTCAGTAAATTGTGCCCAAAAACGACCTGGTGGCGCGTGGCGATTGCCGCTCCGATGCTGTGGCAACTCACCGAGTTCCTGCGCGGTTGGATATTAACCGGTTTCCCATGGCTACAGTTTGGCTACAGCCAAATTGATGGCCCGCTGAAAGGTATCGCCCCTATTCTGGGCGTTGAAAGCATCACGTTCTTGCTGATGATTATCAGCGGCCTGGTCGTGTTTGCCTTGCACGAGCGCAACTGGCGTCCTGCTGTGATTGCCGCTGCATTGCTGGTATTACCGTGGCCGCTGCGTTCCATCCAGTGGTATCAACCTCAGGCTGAACGCACGGTTGATGTGGCAATGGTTCAGGGTGATATCCCGCAGTCCCTGAAATGGGATGAAAACCAGTTACTGAATACGCTGAAAATTTATCTCGATAAAACTCAGCCGCAGATGGGTAAATCCCAGCTGATTATCTGGCCTGAGTCCGCCATTCCTGACCTGGAGATAAACCAGCAGCAGTTCTTGACGATGATGGATGACCTGTTGCGCTCTAAGCACAGCTCACTGATTACCGGTATTGTCGACGCGCGTTTGAATAAACAGAACCGCTACGATACCTACAACACCATTATCACCCTGGGTGAAGGCAACCAGTACAGCTATAACAGCGCCGATCGTTACAACAAAAATCACCTGGTCCCGTTTGGTGAGTTTGTACCACTGGAATCCATTCTTCGCCCGCTCGCCCCGTTCTTCGATTTGCCAATGTCATCATTCAGCCGTGGCCCATATTTACAACCACAGCTTGCAGCCAATGGCATCAAACTGACGCCGGCTATCTGCTACGAAATTATTCTTGGCGAACAGGTGCGTGATAATTTCCGCCCGGATACTGACTTCCTGCTGACTATTTCAAACGATGCATGGTTCGGTAAGTCGATTGGCCCGTGGCAGCATTTCCAGATGGCGCGCATGCGTTCACTGGAACTGGGTCGTCCGCTACTGCGCAGCACCAATAACGGTATTACTGCCGTGATTAATGCTAATGGCGATATTGACGCAATGATCCCACAGTTTACTCGCCAGGTTCTGGAAGCGAAGGTCACACCAACGCGCGGAATCACGCCATATGCCCGCTTCGGTGGCTGGCCCCTGTGGATTGTCACTCTGGTATTTGGTTTCGCCTCTGTCCTGTTGGCACTGCGTACCCGCCGCAAATCGTAATTCCTCCCTCCTACAAAATGGCCAGCAAATGCTGGCCATTTTTATTTCTGGCATAACCTTTGCAAAGATATTTACGAATAGTTACGCATCAGAAGACGACAAAATGCTATGCCTGCGGCCTATGGGCAGCACGAAGCATTGAACTGCACCAAACAATGACATAACGAGCACCAAAGTAGTGCAACGGAGTTTTTTTGCCTCTAAACGGTGCGGCGCACTTCGCAAAACCAAACATTTTGATAGCAAAATCTTTACATTAAGCTAGGTTAAATGTTAACAAAAAGAACAAGATTCACCCTGATTTCGTAACACACAACAACAAAACAACACTCACAATGGGTATCAGTGCCAGATGGCACGAAGATAAAGGAGTTGGTCATGCAATTACGTAAACTAGCCTCAGCTTTGCTGGTTATCGGAATGGGTGCCGGGATCGCGCACGCAGAAGATGCCAAACCGGCAACCGCACAACAGGGTACGCTGGAAAAAATCGCTGCTAACGGCGTTATTGTGGTCGGACACCGCGAGTCTTCCGTTCCTTTCTCCTATTACGATAACCAACAGAAAGTGGTCGGCTATTCACAGGATTATTCCAACGCCATTGTTGAAGCCGTGAAGAAAAAACTCAACAAGCCTGACCTACAGGTCAAGCTGATCCCGATTACTTCGCAAAACCGTATTCCTTTACTGCAAAACGGCACTTTCGATTTTGAATGTGGCTCCACCACCAACAACCTTGAGCGCCAGAAACAAGCTTCGTTCTCTGACACCATCTTCGTGGTCGGTACCCGTTTACTGGTGAAAAAAGGCGGCCCGATTAAAGACTTCGCCGACCTGAAAGGAAAAGCGGTTGTTGTGACTTCCGGTACCACTTCTGAAGTTCTGCTCAACAAGCTGAATGAAGAGAAGAAAATGGATATGCGCATTATCAGCGCCAAAGACCACGGTGACTCGTTCCGTACTCTGGAAAGTGGTCGCGCCGTTGCCTTTATGATGGACGATGCACTGCTGGCGGGTGAACGAGCCAAAGCGAAGAAACAGGACAACTGGGAAATTCTTGGCACTCCACAATCTCACGAAGCTTACGGCTGTATGCTGCGTAAAGACGACCCAGAGTTTAAGAAGTTGATGGATGACACCATTGCTAAGGCACAAACCTCGGGCGAAGCGGCCAAATGGTTTGATAAGTGGTTTAAAAACCCGATTCCACCGAAGAATATCAACATGAACTTCGAGCTTTCCGAAGACATGAAAGCGTTGTTCAAATCACCAAACGATAAAGCACTAAACTAATTAGAAACACAGGGGCCGGGATGACCCAGCCCTCTCGATTGACGAACCGAAGCTCGGACAGACTATGCGTCGGATGGCCGTTCCCCATCCGGCGTGAAAGTACCCATAAATCTCAGGCAACGATCTGAGTTCCGGGTACAAGCTTCTCATCAATCTTCGAGGGTAGCGCTACTGCTACCCTCATTTTTTTCCAGGAGTACATTATGTCTATAGACTGGAACTGGGGAATATTTCTACAGCCCGCCCCGTTCGGCAACACCACCTATTTGGGCTGGATTTGGAATGGCTTCCAGGTCACCGTCGCCCTGTCCATCTGCGCATGGATAATCGCGTTTCTCGTCGGCTCGCTGTTTGGCATTTTGCGTACCGTCCCTAATAAATGGCTTTCCGGTCTGGGCACACTTTACGTCGAACTCTTTCGTAACGTGCCGCTCATCGTGCAGTTCTTTACCTGGTACTTAGTTGTGCCGGAATTACTGCCCGAAAACCTCGGCATGTGGTTTAAATCTGAACTCGACCCGAATGTGCAATTCTTTGTCTCGTCGATGATTTGTCTTGGCTTGTTTACTGCTGCTCGCGTCTGTGAGCAAGTTCGCGCCGCCATTCAATCACTGCCTCGCGGGCAGAAAAATGCGGCGTTAGCGATGGGGTTGACGTTACCGCAAGCGTATCGCTATGTCCTGCTACCAAACGCTTATCGCGTTATCGTGCCGCCGATGACATCTGAAATGATGAACCTGGTGAAAAACTCGGCTATTGCGTCAACGATTGGTCTGGTCGATATGGCTGCACAAGCGGGTAAATTACTGGATTACTCTGCGCACGCCTACGAATCCTTTACAGCGATCACTCTGGCGTATGTGCTTATTAACGCCGTGATTATGCTGGTGATGTATGTGGTTGAACGTAAAATTCGCCTGCCTGGCAATATGGGAGGCAAATAATGTACGATTTTGACTGGAGTTCTATTCTCCCCGCCATGCCTTACCTGATGCAGGGGCTGGTTATCACCCTGAAAATCACGGTTACAGCGGTTATCTTCGGTATTGTCTGGGGAACTCTGCTCGCGGTGATGCGCCTGTCACCCATTAAGCCGATTGCCTGGTTTGCCAGTGCTTACGTCAACGTTTTCCGTTCTATTCCGCTTGTCATGGTGCTGCTGTGGTTCTATCTGGTGGTGCCAGGATTCTTACAAAAAGTACTGGGCCTTTCGCCGCAAACGGATATTCGTCTCATCTCAGCAATGGTCGCGTTTTCTATGTTTGAAGCCGCCTACTATTCCGAGATTATCCGTGCAGGCATTCAGAGTGTTTCACGTGGGCAGTCGTATGCCGCGCTGGCGTTAGGCATGACCCACTGGCAGTCGATGAAACTCATTATCCTGCCGCAGGCGTTTCGTGCCATGGTGCCGCTCCTGTTAACCCAGGGCATCGTGTTATTCCAGGATACTTCTCTGGTGTATGTATTGAGCCTGGCTGACTTCTTCCGTACCGCTTCCACCATTGGCGAGCGTGATGGAACCCAGGTCGAAATGATCCTGTTTGCCGGTCTGGTGTATTTCATCATCAGTCTTAGTGCCTCGCTGTTGGTCAGCTACTTGAAGAAAAGGACAGTGTAATGATTTCCCTGAAAAATGTTTCTAAATGGTATGGTCACTTTCAGGTGCTAACCGACTGCTCTACAGAAGTGAAAAAAGGTGAAGTGGTGGTGGTTTGTGGTCCATCAGGTTCCGGAAAATCAACGCTAATTAAAACCGTGAACGGCCTGGAACCTGTGCAAAAAGGCGAAATTTTGGTTAACGGCACGCAGGTGAACAATAAAAAAACCAATCTGGCTGAACTGCGTTCCCACGTCGGCATGGTGTTCCAACACTTCGAGCTTTTTCCACATCTGTCGATTATTGAAAACCTGACGCTTGCACAAGTGAAAGTACTGAAACGCAATAAAGATGAGTCGCGTAAAAAAGGGCTCAAATTGCTTGAGCGTGTTGGCTTAACTGCTCATGCCGACAAGTTCCCTGCTCAACTTTCTGGCGGCCAACAGCAGCGTGTAGCAATTGCCCGCGCATTATGTATGGATCCAGTCGCAATGTTGTTCGACGAACCGACGTCAGCACTTGATCCAGAGATGATCAACGAAGTGCTGGATGTCATGGTTGAATTGGCAAATGAAGGGATGACCATGATGGTAGTAACGCATGAAATGGGCTTTGCCCGCAAAGTAGCGAACCGCGTTATCTTTATGGATGAAGGGAAAATTGTCGAAGACTCGAACAAAGAGGATTTCTTCAATAACCCTCAATCAGAACGTGCAAAAGACTTCCTGGCAAAAATCCTGCACTAACTTGTGTTGATGCCCGCGCAATCACTGTTTATTACGGCGATTGCGCGGTGTAAACCCTTCCGTTTTATTACCTTTGAGGCACAGCGGTTCCTTCGCCGTGTAGTTGATGCTTAAGGTTCAAACGGCCGACGACTGAATTGGTTATGCCCACACTTCGGGCAAACTGGCAGCACATCTGGTGTATAAATCGCCAGATGAAAGTGACAGTTCTCACAGACCAGATTACCAAGCCCTACCACTTCACCACTGTGGTAAACACCGTGATGATTCAGATCCTGAAAAACTTCACGCCATTCAAGCTGCGTTTTATCAGTGATATCCGCCAGTTCTTGCCAGATACTTTCTTTAATAACGCGCATGAAAACACTGTCGGTAAACTCATCCTGGCTTTCATTGTAGCTGCGAGCAAACTCTTCTAAGTCCCTACGGACTGCACGCGTAACTTCGTCAACTTCGGTACGAGTGAGTTCCCCGGTTTCGTTCATGCGTTGGCGTGCACTGGCAACCAGTTCATCTATATCTCGCTCCCCATTACGTAAGCGCTCGGTGAGTGACGTCACTAGTTCACGGTAAAATTGAGCAACCTTGTTCATCGTCTGCCTGCCTCCTTGAAGAGATTCCTGCATTCAGTGTCATGTAACCTACTCTAATAGTAGACCTTAATCGGCCAACACTTTGTTAGATTGCCCACATGCAACGTAAATAACTGCAAACGAGAAATGGCGTCGCGGGCTGTCGAAAGGCTGTTTTGCCGCAGTCTTATCGGCTATGCTATGCGGATCTGAAATCTAATACGTAAAAAGCTACAACCTGTAGCTGTCTTTCATCACAGGACCACTGGCTGCCATGCAAGAGCAATATCGCCCGGAAGAGATAGAATCCAACGTACAGCTTCACTGGCAAGAGAAGCGTACTTTTGAAGTTACCGAAGACGAAGGCAAAGAGAAGTATTACTGCCTCTCGATGCTACCCTATCCTTCTGGCCGACTACACATGGGCCACGTTCGTAACTACACCATTGGTGACGTTATCGCACGCTACCAGCGCATGCTGGGCAAAAACGTTCTTCAGCCTATTGGTTGGGATGCGTTCGGCCTGCCAGCGGAAGGGGCTGCGGTAAAAAACAACACCGCACCTGCGCCGTGGACTTACGACAACATCAATTACATGAAGAACCAGCTCAAAACGCTGGGCTTTGGTTATGACTGGAGCCGCGAGCTGGCGACCTGTACCCCGGAATACTACCGTTGGGAACAGCAGTTCTTTACCCAGCTGTATAACAAAGGGCTGGTGTACAAAAAAACCTCCGCTGTTAACTGGTGCCCAAATGACCAGACCGTTCTGGCAAACGAGCAGGTTATTGATGGCTGCTGCTGGCGTTGTGACTCCAAAGTTGAGCGTAAAGAAATCCCACAGTGGTTTATCAAAATCACCGCCTACGCTGACGAACTGTTAAACGATTTGGATACGCTTGACCATTGGCCTGATCAGGTCAAAACCATGCAGCGTAACTGGATTGGCCGTTCTGAAGGCGTTGAGATTACTTTCGACGTTGAAAATAGCGCCGAGAAACTGACTGTTTATACCACGCGCCCGGACACCTTTATGGGTGTGACCTATTTGGCGGTCGCTGCTGGTCATCCAATCGCACAACAAGCCGCGCTGAACAATCCTGAGCTAGCTGAGTTCGTTGAAGAATGCCGTAATACCAAAGTTGCCGAAGCAGAAATGGCAACGATGGAGAAAAGAGGCGTGGCAACGGGTGTTAACGCGATTCACCCACTTACCGGTGAATCCGTGCCAGTTTGGGTCGCTAACTTCGTATTGATGGAATATGGTACCGGTGCCGTAATGGCAGTACCCGGCCATGACCAGCGTGACTGGGAATTTGCGACCAAATACGGTCTGCAAATCAAACCGGTTATTCTTAATGCCGATGGCAGCGAGCCAGACTTGTCCGCATCAGCAATGACTGAAAAAGGCGTGCTGTTTAACTCAGGCGAATTTGACGGTCTGGATTTCCAGGCAGGCTTCAGCGCTATTGCGGATAAACTCGCGGCGAAAGGTGTCGGTGAGCGCAAAGTTAACTATCGTCTGCGTGACTGGGGCGTTTCCCGTCAACGCTACTGGGGCGCACCAATTCCAATGGTGACTCTGGAAGATGGCACAGTTATGCCAACACCTGCGGATCAACTGCCGGTTATCCTGCCAGAAGATGTCGTGATGGATGGTATCACCAGCCCAATCAAAGCCGATCCTGAGTGGGCAAAAACCACTGTTGATGGCAAACCTGCGCTGCGTGAAACCGATACCTTCGACACCTTTATGGAGTCATCCTGGTACTACGCGCGTTACACCTGCCCGCAGTACGATAAAGGCATGCTTGATTCCAAAGCTGCTAACTACTGGCTACCGGTTGATATTTACATTGGTGGTATCGAACACGCCATCATGCACCTGCTCTACTTCCGCTTCTTCCACAAACTGATGCGTGATGCAGGAATGGTGACCTCTAACGAGCCCGCTAAACAACTGCTGTGTCAGGGCATGGTTCTGGCTGATGCCTTCTATTACACCGGTGTTAACGGTGAGCGTAACTGGGTTTCTCCGGTTGATGCCATTGTAGAACGCGATGAGAAAGGTCGTATTATCAAAGCCTCTGACGCACAGGGCAATGAGCTGGTCTATGCTGGCATGAGTAAAATGTCGAAGTCGAAAAATAACGGCATCGACCCGCAGGTGATGGTTGAACGCTACGGCGCTGACACCGTTCGCTTGTTTATGATGTTTGCATCACCTGCAGATATGACGCTGGAATGGCAAGAATCAGGCGTTGAAGGGGCAAACCGCTTCCTGAAACGTGTCTGGAGACTGGCATATGAGCACACCAGCCGTGGTGCCGCACCAGAGCTTGATATCGCAGCGCTGAACGAAGATCAAAAAGCATTGCGCCGTGATGTTCACAAAACTATCGCGAAAGTGACCGATGATATTGGTCGTCGTCAGACCTTTAACACCGCAATCGCTGCCATCATGGAATTGATGAACAAACTGGCGAAAGCACCACAAGAAGGTGACCAGGATCGCGCCCTGCTGCACGAAGCACTGTTGGCAGTCGTTCGTATGCTGTATCCGTTCACCCCGCACGTCTGCTTCGATATGTGGCAGTCTCTGGGCGGTGAAGGTGATATCGACAACGCGCCATGGCCTCAGGCTGATGAAAAAGCGATGGTTGAAGATTCTCTGTTAGTGGTGGTGCAAGTGAACGGTAAAGTTCGCGGCAAAATCACTGTTCCAGCTGATGCAACGCAAGAACAAGTACAAGAACGCGCAGGTCAGGAACATCTGGTTGCGAAATATCTTGAGGGTGTGACCGTACGTAAAGTGATTTACGTTCCGGGCAAACTGCTCAATCTGGTTGTGGGCTAAGCGCAGGAGGAACCGTGCGACATCCCTTTGTCAGCTTGTTAGTTACTTTGGCGGTGCTTGTCACCGCCGGGTGTGGTTTTCACCTGCGTGGCAACACGCAGGTTCCGGATCAAATGAAAACCCTGATCCTGAACTCCAGCGATCCCAACGGCCCACTGACGCGTGAGATTCGCTCTCAGTTGCGTCTTAGCGGCGTCACGATTGTGGATGATACCGGAACGGGTGTACGCAAGGACATTCCGTCTCTGCGCATACTGGGAAGTGCCATTGGGCAGGATACGGCATCCATATTCCAGGATGGGCGTACTGCTGAATATCAAATGGTCATGACAGTTTCAGCACAAGTGCTGATTCCGGGCCACGATATCTACCCAATTAGCGCCAGAGTGTACAAATCATTCTTTGATAACCCACTGACTGCTTTGGCTAAAGATGCCGAGCAAGACTTGCTGGTCAAAGAAATGTACGCCACAGCAGCACAGCAGCTTATTCGTAAGCTGACAACGGTACACAGCGCTGACGTAGCGGAAACCAAAGACGCAGAGAAGCCGGTAAGTAGTACGACTTCAACGCCAACTGGCCGTACGACGACCACGCTTTCGGCCACATCTGGTAGCCAATGATTCGGTTGTACCCTGAACAACTCCGCGCGCAGCTCAATGAAGGGCTGCGCGCGGCGTATCTACTGCTCGGTAACGATCCTCTTTTGCTCCAGGAAAGTCAGGATGCTATACGCCAAACGGCAAGCACTCAGGGCTTTGAAGAACATCATACCGTCCAAATTGATGCCAGCACCGACTGGCAAGATCTGTTCTCGATTTGCCAGGCATTAAGCCTGTTTGCCAGTCGCCAGACGCTCCTGCTGCTGTTGCCGGAAAACGGCCCCAACGCCGCGATTAACGCACAGCTCGATATTCTGGTGTCTCTGCTTCACGATGATATTTTGCTGCTGGTGCGCGGTAATAAATTCACCAAGGCGCAGGAAAATGCAGCATGGCTGGGAAAGCTGGCCGACCGCAGCGTGCTTGTCACTTGCCAGACGCCTGAGCAGGCTCAGCTGCCCCGCTGGGTTGCTCAGCGCGCCAAACAGATGAACCTCACGCTCGATGATGCCGCAAATCAACTGCTGTGCTACTGCTACGAAGGTAACCTTCTGGCGCTATCCCAGGCTCTGGAACGCCTGTCGTTAATTTGGCCGGATGGTACCCTGACATTGCCTCGGGTCGAGCAAGCAGTAAACGACGCGGCTCATTTCACTCCGTTCCATTGGGTAGATGCGATTCTGGCAGGGAAAAGCAAACGCGCGTTGCATATCCTGCAACAGCTCAGGCTCGAAGCCAGTGAACCGGTCATTCTGCTCCGCACTATCCAGCGCGAATTGCTGCAATTGGTTAATCTAAAACGCCAGTCGGCCCACACGCCACTGCGTACATTGTTTGACCAGCAGCGCGTATGGCAAAACCGTCGGGCACTCGTGACTGAAGCACTTAATCGATTATCCGTAGAGCAGCTTTATCAAGCCGTTCGTTTGCTCAGCCAAATCGAACTGACGCTCAAGCAAGATTACGGGCAATCGGTATGGGCTGAACTTGAGGGACTTTCCTTGCTGCTTTGTCATAAAGCATTGCCGGAAATCTTTATCAATGGCTAAAACCGCGCCGCGTTTAATTGCCTTGTATGGAGGGACTTTTGACCCCATCCATTACGGGCATTTAAAACCGGTCGAAGCGCTGGCAAAACAGGTGGCTGTGCATCAGGTCACTATCATGCCAAACAACGTGCCTCCACATCGCCCACAGCCGTTGGCGAACAGCCAGCAACGCAAAGCTATGGTTGAGCTTGCCATCGCAGGCAACCCGTTATTTAAGCTTGATGACCGCGAGCTGCAACGCGAAACACCCTCATATACCGTTGAGACACTGGAACAATTGCGCTCAGAAATTGGATCAGAGCAGCCGCTGGCATTTATCGTAGGCCAGGATTCTTTGCTGAGCCTACAGCGCTGGCACCGCTGGGAAACATTGCTGACGTTATGTCACCTGCTTGTTTGCCAGCGTCCGGGGTATTCCGTGTCGATGGATACCGCTGAAGAACAACAGTGGCTGGATACGCATCAGACTTCGTCGGTTAAGCAACTTCACTCCCAGCCTGCGGGTAAAATTTACCTGGCCCAAACGCCGATGTATGACATTTCGGCGACCGCGATCCGCCAGCGTCTGGAACATCACCTGCCTTGCGACGACCTGATTCCCCCAGCTGTTGCGCAGTTTATTCGCCAGCACCATCTTTATGGCTAAGCACTCGCTGCAACGCCCTCAATAACGTGTCGTTATCTGCCGAACTTTTAATCGCCACACGATAATATCGCGCGTCAAGCCCAGGATAATTCGCGCAGTGACGAATCAAAATATTCTCTTCCAGTAGCGCCCGTTGAAGATCTAATCCCGCAACATCACAACGCAGGAAAATATAGTTTGCCCGCGGAGGCCAGACTGTAATTCCATGCAGCTCATTTAAGCCGTTATACAACCGTGGTTGTTCATTGCTTAACCAGCGATAACTCGCTTCGATATATTCCCGATCGCTCAGGATGACTTCCCCTGCCAGGGCCGCAAAAGCATTAATCGTCCAGGGTTCTCTCCGTTCGCGAATACGTCCAACGGTTGCGGTATCCGAACTCACCAGATAGCCAAGTCGCAGCCCGGCAATTGCAAAAAATTTAGTGAGCGAGCGTAAAATATAAAGTTGGGTGAAGCTCGATAAGTGCGGAATTAAGCCTGATTCTTGCGGTAGAAAATCGAGGAAAGCCTCATCCACAATCAGTGCAATTTGGTTTTCTCGGCAACGGCTGGCAATTGCCAACAGTAACGTTTTATCTAACATCAGCCCGGTGGGATTATTTGGTGTGCACAAAAACAGGCAATCAAGATCGGGAGTTAATGCACTGAGCAACGATTCATCGGGCTGCCAGCCCTGCTCTTCACTGAGATGAAAATCAGTTACCTCGCAGCCAGCCCGGGCCAACGCCCGACGATATTCAGCAAAGCCGGGCGTCAATAATAAAGCCTTACGTGGCGCAAGTTGTTGCACCAAATTAAATATCAGCTCGGTTTCGCCGTTACCTGCCAACACCCACTCCTGTGGAACTTGATGATGATGGGCTAAAGCCTGATGCAAGGCACGATATTCAACGTCAGGGTAACGTTCTGCCAGCGCCAGATTATTGGTGATCGCACGCTTTAATGAATCAGGCATGCCTAGCGGATTAATATTCGCGCTAAAGTCGATAAGTAATTCCGCATCCACACCCATCATGGCTGCAGCTTCAATAATATTGCCACCGTGCTGGCTAGTGAACGCCATACTTCCCCCAATAAAACAGACTTCGGAATTTAAGGTGCAATGATACACTGATGCCCGTGTCAGCCACAGCCAACGTTTGCGCGGGGATTATATGAAATTATGGTTAGTGCGCCATGGAGAAACCCAGGCGAATGTAGACGGTTTGTACAGCGGAATTTCTGAAACCTCACTGACCGAAAAAGGCATCGCCCAGGCTGAAGCCGTCAGCATCATGCTCAATAATATTGCTTTTGATAAGGTACTTTGCAGCGAACTGAGTCGCGCACAGCATACAACTCAACTAATCCTCCAACAGCGCAACACTCACGTTGTTACCGAACCGCGTCTCAATGAAATGAATTTTGGTGACTGGGAAATGCGCCACCATCGCGATTTACAGCGCCAGGATGCCGAAAACTATGCGGCCTGGTGCAATGACTGGCAGAACGTGGTGCCGAAAAATGGCGAAGGCTTCCAGTTATTTTATCAACGCGTCAGCGAGTTTGCCGCGTCGCTACCTTTGCTGCCCAAGCAAGAGAATGTTCTGATTGTGAGCCATCAGGGGGTACTAAGCTTGCTTATCGCGACCTTGCTCAATATGCCTCCCACTTCACTGTGGCATTTTGTAATAGAACAAGGGGCGTGGAGCAGTATTGAGATTCAGGATGGTTTCACCACCCTTCGAACCCTTAATAATCGTGCGATTTACACACCTGGATCGTAAGTTGTATGCGTTGCAGTTATCGTCAACCATTGACACTACAGTCCAGGCTGTTATGCTCCGCTGCCATAATTTCCTGCCCGCAAGCATGACTTTCCAAAATAGTTTTACAAAAATGGCGATGCAAACCAGGCCACTCGGTGGGATGATACCCCGCTTTGAGCGCCGCATTGCCGATTCAATGGTAAAACTGCCCCATTCAATGGGTTTTAACGCGGGCTAAATCGAACACACTCTACTTTTCCCAGGGGGAACACTTGCAGGGTAAAGAATTTCAAGATTTCATCGTCGATAAAATCGACGACCTCAAAGGCCAGGACATCGTTGCTCTGGATGTTCAGGGCAAATCAAGCATCACTGATTGCATGATTATCTGTACTGGCACTTCTAACCGCCACGTTATGTCTATCGCCGAACACGTCGTAGAATCATCCCGCAAAGCAGGTTTTGATGCGCTGGGTGTGAAAGGCATTAACGCGACTGACTGGGTAGTTGTCGACCTTGGCGAAGTTATCGTCCATGTGATGCAAGAAGAAAGCCGTCAATTGTACGAACTGGAAAAGCTCTGGGGTTAATGGGTGAAGCTGCAACTCGTCGCAGTCGGCACTAAAATGCCTGACTGGGTACAAACCGGCTTTACCGAGTACCTGCGTCGTTTTCCTAAGGATATGCCATTTGAACTGGTAGAAATTCCTGCGGGAAAACGCAGCAAAAATGCCGATATCAAACGCATTCTCGAAAAAGAAGGCGAAATGATGTTGGCAGCGGCCGGCAAGGGCAACCGAATTGTCACGCTGGATATCCCGGGGCAACCATGGGATACGCCGCACCTTGCCGTGCAGCTTGAACGTTGGAAACAAGATGGTCGAGACGTCAGTTTGTTGATTGGCGGTCCGGAAGGCCTCGCCCCTGCGTGCAAAGCTGCCGCAGAACAAAGCTGGTCGCTTTCCAATTTGACAATGCCACACCCCTTGGTTCGGGTGCTGGTCGCTGAGAGCTTGTACCGCGCGTGGAGCATCACGACCAATCATCCTTATCACCGTGAGTAGATATCGTCAGGTAGAACAAAGCTGCGGATGAAATTACAGAATTCTTTTCGTGACTATACAGCCGAGTCTGCGCTTTTTGTGCGCCGGGCGCTGGTCGCGTTTCTCTTTATTTTGGTGTTAAGCGGTGTGCTTGTCGCCAATCTTTATAATTTACAAATCGTCCGTTTCACCGACTATCAAACCCGTTCTAACGAAAACCGAATAAAACTGGTTCCAATCCCGCCAAGCCGCGGGATTATCTACGATCGCAACGGCACGCCGCTGGCACTCAACCGCACCATTTACCAGGTGGAAATGATGCCGGAGAAAGTGGATAACGTGCAGGCAACGCTCGAAGCGTTACGCTCGGTAGTCGATTTAACTGACGACGATATTGCCAACTTTAAGAAAGAGCGAGCCCGCTCGCATCGTTTCACCTCTATTCCGGTCAAAACCAATCTCACCGAAGTGCAGGTTGCGCGTTTTGCCGTTAATCAGTACCGCTTCCCGGGCGTTGAAGTTAAAGGTTATAAACGCCGCTTCTACCCGTATGGCTCAGCGCTAACGCACGTTATCGGCTACGTCTCCAAAATCAACGATAAAGATGTTGAGCGTCTGGATAAAGACGGCAAACTGGCAAACTACGCCTCCACGCATGACATCGGTAAACTCGGCATCGAACGTTATTACGAAGATGTTCTGCATGGCCAGACTGGCTATGAAGAAGTTGAAGTTAACAACCGTGGTCGCGTTATCCGTCAGCTCAAGGAAGTGCCGCCGCAAGCCGGGCACGATATCTATCTGACTATCGACCTTAAATTACAGAATTATATTGAAACCTTACTCGCGGGAAGCCGCGCTGCGGTGGTCGTCACCGACCCTCGCACTGGTGGTATTCTGGCGCTGGTTTCAATGCCAAGCTATAACCCAAACTTGTTTGTTGATGGTATCTCAACCAAAGACTACTCCGGTTTACTTAACGATCCGAACACGCCGCTTATCAACCGTGCGACACAAGGGGTTTACCCACCGGCTTCTACGGTAAAACCGTACATGGCGGTTTCCGCACTGAGCGCTGGCGTGATTACCCGTAACACCTCTCTCTTTGACCCAGGTTGGTGGCAGTTACCCGGTTCTGAAAAACGTTATCGCGACTGGAAAAAATGGGGCCACGGACGCCTGAACGTCACCAAAGCCCTTGAAGAATCTGCAGATACCTTCTTCTACCAGGTTGCCTATGATATGGGCATTGACCGCATGGGCGAATGGATGAATAAATTTGGCTATGGTCATTTTACCGGCATTGATCTCTCGGAAGAGCGCTCCGGTAACATGCCAACGCGTGAATGGAAACTGAAACGCTTTAAAAAGCCATGGTACCAGGGCGACACCATTCCTGTCGGTATCGGACAGGGTTACTGGACAGCGACGCCAATTCAAATGAGTAAAGCGATGATGATCCTGATAAATGATGGCGTTGTTCGCGTTCCCCATTTCCTGATGAGCACCACCGAAAATGGCAAGCAAGTCCCGTGGCAGCAGCCAGTACAGCCACCCGTTGGCGACATACATTCTGGTTTCTGGGAAATTGCCAAAGATGGTATGTATGGTGTTGCCAACCGCCCTAACGGTACAGCACATAAATACTTTGCCAACGCACCGTATAAAGTTGCGGCAAAATCAGGGACTGCACAGGTCTTTGGCTTAAAAGCCAATGAAACCTATAACGCGCATAAAATTGCGGAACGCTTACGTGACCATAAATTGATGACGGCGTTCGCTCCTTACGACAATCCGAAGGTTTCCGTCACCATGATTCTGGAAAATGGCGGCGCAGGCCCCGCTGTAGGCACTATCATGCGCCAGATCCTCGACCATATTATGCTCGGGGATGACAATACGGTACTGCCTACTGAAGCACCCGCTCCGCCGGGGGCTGAGGATCAATAATCATGACTGATAATCCAAACAAGAAATCGTTCTGGGATAAAATCCATATCGACCCACTCTTCCTGGTCACCGTTCTGGCGCTGCTTGTCTTTAGTGCACTGGTTATCTGGAGCGCCAGCGGCCAGGACATGGATATGATGGAGCGTAAGATTGGCCAGATCCTGATGGGGCTGGTAGTCATGATCGTGATGGCGCAGATCCCCCCTCGGGTTTATGAAGGTTGGGCGCCCTATCTCTACATCGTCTGTATTATTCTGTTAGTTGCAGTTGATGCGTTTGGTGCAATATCCAAAGGTGCACAGCGCTGGCTTGACCTCGGCATTGTGCGTTTCCAGCCATCAGAGATCGCCAAAATCGCGGTACCGTTGATGGTGGCGCGCTTTATCAACCGTGATGTCTGCCCGCCGACGTTGAAAAATACCGCTATCGCATTGGTGCTTATTTTCATGCCGACGCTATTGGTGGCTGCTCAGCCCGATCTCGGAACGTCGATTCTGATTGCTGCATCCGGCCTGTTTGTCCTGTTCTTATCAGGGATGAGCTGGAAACTGATTGGCGTTGCTGTTTTGCTGGTTGCTGCCTTTATCCCTATTTTGTGGTTCTTCCTGATGCATGATTACCAGCGTGCACGCGTGATGATGCTACTTGATCCAGAAACTGACCCACTTGGCGCAGGCTACCATATTATTCAGTCTAAAATTGCTATTGGTTCCGGCGGATTGCGCGGCAAAGGCTGGCTACATGGAACACAGTCACAGCTTGAATTTTTACCCGAACGCCATACTGACTTCATCTTTGCGGTACTCGCCGAAGAGTTAGGTCTGGTCGGTGTATTGGTGTTGTTAGCGCTCTACCTGCTGCTCATTATGCGCGGTCTTATCATTGCCGCTCGCGCGCAAACCACCTTTGGCCGTGTTATGGCTGGTGGGCTAATGTTGATTTTATTCGTATATGTGTTTGTTAACATTGGCATGGTTAGTGGTATCTTACCTGTGGTCGGCGTACCTTTGCCGCTGGTAAGTTACGGGGGCTCGGCCCTCATCGTTCTGATGGCCGGGTTTGGTATCGTGATGTCGATACATACCCACAGAAAAATGTTATCAAAAAGCGTGTAAGTGGATGAGGTGCGTAATGGTTAAGCGTTGGCTTGGGATCTGTGTTGTCGCTGCAATACTGGCTGGCTGCTCGTCTGATGATGGCGACCAGCAGCAGGTAAATCAGCAACCGCAACCGGCTGTGTGTAATGGCCCGACGGTTGAAATCAGCGGCGCGGACCCGCGTTTTGAACCGTTGAATCCTTCGGTTAATCAGGATTACGAAAATAACGGCAAGAGCTACAAAATCGTCCAGACCCCGGCTAATTTTAGCCAGTCCGGCCTTGCTGCTATTTATGATGCCGAACCCGGAAGTAACCTGACTGCATCTGGTGAAGCCTTTGACCCATCGGCTATAACCGCGGCACATCCAACGCTGCCTATTCCAAGCTATGCGCGTGTCACAAACCTCGCGAACGGTCGCATGATTGTCGTGCGCATCAACGATCGGGGCCCTTATGGCAACGACCGGGTGATTTCATTGTCCCGCGCCGCAGCCGATCGTCTGAATACTTCAAACAATACCAAGGTACGTGTTGACCCGATTCTGGTAGCGCAAGACGGCACTATGTCAGGGCCAGGTACTGTATGTACTACTATCGCTAAGCAAACTTATGCTTTACCTGCTCGCCCTGATTTAAACGGTGGGATGGGGAGTGCGTCTTCCGGGATGCCAGCAGCAGCGCCAGAAGGCGATGTACGAGCTATTAGTAATTCAACGCTGCAAAGTGAAGATACAACTGGCGCACCGGTTAGTAGCAGTGGCTTCTTAGGTGCTGCAACACCGCTGGCTCCAGGCGTGATTGAAACTGAACAGCCGCAGGTAGTTGCCACTCCAGCCGTATCAGCAACGCCTGCTCAAGCTGCGGCCCCAGTGCAACAAAATGCACCGGTCACTGCACCAGGTTCAGTTCAAGGCAACGTTCACTCTGCGGCACCCGTTGCCAGCGCCGCAACCGGGCGCTACGTCGTTCAGGTTGGTGCGGTAAGTGACCAGACTCGCGCAACGCAATGGCAACAGAAATTAAGCCAACAATTTGGCGTACCAGGTAAGGTTTCCAGTAATGGCACCATGTATCGGGTACAGCTAGGGCCATTTGGCAGTAAAGGTGAAGCCACCGCACTGCAACAACGCCTGATGAGCGAAGCCCAACAGCAATCTTTCATCACTAACGCACCCGCTATGTAAGTGGTTGTGTCTGGCATCCGTTGGGCGTCAGTTAATGTAAATTCCATTAACAAATGATGCGCAAAGACGGATGCCAGCAAAAATCGCTTTTGCTATAGTAAGGCACTTTTTTTATTCCCATCACGGATGTCGTTGTTCTAATCATGAAAACAGCCCCTTCTTTTCGTTTTGTTAAACGCCTGGCGCTTTCTACGGCCCTAACACTTTCGGCGATCGCTGCCGCACACGCTGACGACCTGAACATTAAAACCATGATTCCAGGCGTGCCGCAGATTGATGCAGAAGCGTACATTCTGATTGATTACAACTCAGGTAAAGTTCTGGCTGAGTCCAACGCTGATACCCGCCGTGATCCTGCAAGCTTGACCAAAATGATGACCAGCTACGTCATCGGCCAGGCAATGAAAGCCGGAAAATTTAACGAAAGCTCGATTGTGACTGTTGGACAGGATGCATGGGCAACCGGCAACCCAGTATTTAAAGGATCATCTTTGATGTTCCTGAAGCCGGGTATGCAAGTACCCGTATCTCAACTGATTCGCGGTATTAACCTGCAATCCGGTAATGACGCTTGTGTTGCAATGGCCGATTTCGTTGCAGGCAGCCAGGATTCGTTCGTTGGCCTGATGAACAGCTATGTTTCAGCGTTGGGCCTGAAAAACACCCACTTCCAGACAGTACATGGCCTGGATGCAGAAGGTCAGTACAGTTCGGCGCGTGATATGGCGCTGATTGGCCAGGCGTTGATTCGTGATGTTCCAAACGAATACGCTATTTACAAAGAGAAAGAGTTCACTTTCAACAATATCCGCCAGACAAACCGTAACGGCTTGCTGTGGGATACCAGCCTTCAAGTTGACGGCATTAAAACCGGCCATACCGATGCTGCTGGCTACAATCTGGTAGCATCCGCAACCGAAGGCCAGATGCGTCTGATTTCCGCCGTATTAGGTGGACGTACTTACAAAGGCCGCGAAACAGAAAGTAAAAAACTGCTGACCTGGGGCTTCCGTTTCTTTGAAACTGTTTCTCCACTGAAAGCGGGTAAAGAGTTTGCATCTGAGCCAGCCTGGTTTGGCGATAATGACCGTGCATCACTGGGTGTCGATAAAGACGTCTACCTGACTATCCCACGCGGCCGCATGAAAGACCTTAAAGCCAGCTATGTGCTTAACAGCACTGAACTGCACGCGCCGCTGCAGAAAAACCAGGTTGTAGGCACTATCAATTTCCAACTCGATGGCAAAACAATCGAACAGCGTCCATTGGTCGTTCTTCAGGAAATGCCAGAGGGTAACTTCTTCAGTCGAATCATTGATTACATCAAACTTATGTTCCACCATTGGTTTGGTTAATAATTGAACACTTGAAAGAGTGGAAGTCGTCCCCATATACTATGAATCAAAGCAACTCCCGCCCCTGCTGGCGGGAGTTATCATTTTTAATGCCGTAACGCTGGAGCTACCATGAAAACCAATCTGAAAGAATTGCTCGAATTCCCGACTACCTTTACATACAAAGTGATGGGTCTGGCGAAGCCTGAGCTGGTTGATCTGGTCGTTGAGGTGGTGCAGCGCCACGCACCTGGTGACTACACCCCACAGGTTAAACCAAGCAGCAAAGGTAATTACCATTCTGTGTCGGTAACCATTAATGCGACCCATATTGAACAAGTTGAAACGCTGTACGAAGAACTGGGCAAAATCGAAATCGTTCGTATGGTGCTATGATTTGTAGCCTGCCTGGCCCGCCGGCCAGGTAGTGTTTTTCCCGCTGTGATATACTCCCTCAACTTTCTAATCTGCCGGAGACGATGTTTTGTCTCAAGAAACTATTCAAATCCGCCAACTTGGCCTGCAACCCTATGAACCAATTTCACAGGCGATGCATGATTTTACCAATACCCGAGACGAAACGACCGCCGATGAAATTTGGCTGGTAGAACATCAGCGTGTATTTACCCAAGGCCAGGCAGGCAAAGCAGAACACGTGTTAGTTCCTGGTGATATCCCGGTCATTCAAAGTGACCGTGGCGGCCAGGTGACTTACCACGGGCCAGGCCAACAAGTCATGTATGTGTTACTCAACCTGAAACGCCGCAAGCTCGGGGTTCGGGAATTGGTCTCTATTCTTGAGCAAACTGTGGTTAACACACTTGCGGAGTTGGATATCGAAGCTTACCCACGTGCTGATGCGCCCGGTGTCTATGTCGATGGCCGCAAAATTTGCTCACTGGGTTTACGTATCCGGAAAGGGTGTTCATTCCATGGATTAGCATTGAACATCGACATGGACCTCAGCCCATTTTTACGAATCAACCCTTGTGGCTATGCCGGTCTTGAAATGACACAGGTCAGTGCATTACGACCGGGTGTTTCGCTTGAGGATGTTCAACCATTGCTTATTAATAAATTCATTGAACTACTGAATAACCCACCAATTAAATATTCATCTATTTAATATATTTATTATTCGATCAACTGCATCTCATTAAGATGCAGTTTTTGAATACCTCACACTTCGGCATCACTTTACTTTATACTTCGTTTTGTATAATTTTAATTGATTAAGGCGCAGGTTGGCTTTGGTACATTAACCTATAACAGCTTAACCCGTTAATTATCATATATTCAGCCTGAGTGTATTTTATGGACGCCAGATTTTTGACCAGCTAAGGATAGATGTGTCATGGAAAAAGATAAAGAAATTGATTATCCCACTTTCGATATGTTACGAAATATCGATCTCAATTTATTAACCGTTTTCGAAGCAGTATATGTGCATAAAGGTATTGTTAATGCAGCCAAAGTGTTAAATTTAACACCCTCAGCTATTAGCCAGTCCATTCAGAAACTACGAACGACATTTCCCGACCCTCTGTTCATCCGAAAAGGGCAAGGCGTCGCACCAACAGCCTACGCCGCACATTTGCATCAATATATTAGCCAGGGATTTGAGTCGATTTTATGCGCGTTAGATATCAATAATAACGGCGATAAAGAGCGTATCATCACAATTGCAAGCACGCCGTCCATAGGTGCGTTGTTAATGCCAAGAATCTACTCAGCCATTAAAAAAGCAAATCCTAAACTCTCTATTCGTAATGTGCCGATTGAAGAAAACCAACTATCCCAATTTCAAGCTGATATTGTTATTGATACTCACAGCCACCATAGCCCTGGAATATCTAGCTTTACTCTTTACAATGACCATTTAGTGGCTGTATGTCGCAAAGATCACCCGACAGCCTCATCAATATTTACCAGTAATAACATTCAGAATATGAATTACACTTTTTTGAATGTGCAGGATGATCTTTTAATAGACTTGCGCCAGTTGATAAATGAAGCACAACCGAATCGTAAGGTTACTTTTAGCACTTATAATTTTTTAACTATCATTTCAATGCTAAGCACCAGCGATCTGATTGGTTTTATGCCATACAAAATTTTTGAATTTTTTTCCCTTCCGTTCCAGCTCAAGATGGTGGAATGCGAGATACTTTCAACCGTAAACGTTGCCACTACTATGCACATGAATAAACTTAGCTCTCGCGATGCTGTGCTGCAAGGAGTCATCAATGCCCTCCTTCACGAATTTGAAGTGAAATAGTCCACGTAGACCTCTCGGCAACCGCTGCGAGGTCGCTGCGCCAATTGTTAACGTCGAAAAGCGCACATTCCAACAACTCATTTACAATTCTTTCCCCATTTACTGCTCTGCCAGGCTGATTTATCCCCTTCAGTGATGATATACTCCAGGCGTTATTAAAAAATAGTTGATAAATAAAACATTCGATTAGCCTGACTTCGTTATCAGCAACTGGAATACGTACGATATGAGTAAACCCATTGTAATGGAACGCGGCGTCAAGTACCGCGACGCCGATAAAATGGCTCTGATCCCGGTTAAAAACGTGGTGACAGAGCGCCAGGAGCTGTTAAGAAAGCCAGAATGGATGAAGATAAAACTTCCATCTGACTCGACCCGAATTCAGGGTATCAAAGCGGCAATGCGTAAAAATGGTCTGCACTCTGTGTGTGAAGAAGCTTCGTGCCCTAATCTGGCAGAATGTTTCAACCATGGAACGGCAACCTTTATGATACTTGGCGCAATCTGTACACGTCGCTGCCCGTTCTGCGATGTTGCCCATGGACGTCCTGTGGCACCAGATGCCAATGAACCGGTTAAACTGGCCCAAACTATTGCTGACATGGCATTACGCTATGTGGTTATCACGTCTGTTGACCGTGACGATCTGCGCGATGGTGGTGCCCAGCATTTTGCCGATTGCATCAGTGCAATACGTGAAAAAAGCCCGAGCATCAAAATTGAGACGTTGGTTCCAGACTTCCGTGGACGTATGGATCGTGCACTGGAAATTCTTACCGCAACGCCACCAGATGTGTTCAACCACAACCTGGAAAACGTACCACGCGTGTATCGTAAAGTCCGCCCTGGCGCTGATTACAATTGGTCGCTGAAGCTGTTGGAGCGCTTTAAAGAAGCGCATCCTGACATCCCGACCAAATCAGGGCTGATGGTAGGTTTAGGCGAAACTAATGCTGAGATTGTGGAAGTTATGCGCGATCTACGCAGCCATGGCGTCACCATGTTGACCCTGGGCCAATATTTGCAGCCAAGCCGTCATCATTTGCCAGTACAGCGTTATGTTAGCCCAGACGAGTTTGATGAGATGAAAGCGGAAGCACTGGCGATGGGCTTCACCCATGCCGCTTGTGGCCCGTTTGTACGGTCTTCCTACCACGCAGATCTGCAGGCTAAAGGTATGGAAGTTAAATAACGATGTAACAAATCGTTACTTTTAATCTTCCATGCGCACAAAAAAACCGGTACAAGAATACCGGTTTTTTTATGTCTGGTCGAAAGCTGAGTCGGTATCAGTCTTTGTGTGTAATACGGTCGGTTACTTCATCCGTATTGTTGGCAGACTTCGCGCTAGTCTCATCTTCACTCATGGCTTTCTTGAAACCCTTAATTGCCGAGCCGAGATCGCCACCGAGGGTGCGCAACTTCTTGGTGCCAAATAACAAAACAATCAGCACACCGACTACCAATAACTTCGTAATACTAATCTCACCCATAGCAACCTTCTTTAATCATACTGGCCGTGAATACGGCGAATAATACACTGAGACAATTAACGGTCATTTTGTCGTGCGATACAATAGCAACCTGTAACAAGTTGAATCAAGATCTGGTCAAAAAACAATCACAGCAACTGTGGTACAGCAAAACGACGATTTTTGAGTACCGGTAACATTGCCCGTACTTCAGTGAGATATTGGTTTTCCAGTTCAGCATAGATCAAAACCGGCTGCTGATTTGCCGCCGCTATCACAACACCGAGTGGATCCACGATTCGACTGTGGCCAATATTTTTATTACCGCATTCACCGGAAGCCACAATGTAACATGTGGTATCAAGCGCACGGGCCGCAAGCAACGTTGACCAGTGCATCTCTTTATTCGGGCCACGTAACCAAGCGGCTGGCAATACTAAAACATCAGCACCCGCCAGCGCCAGGCTCAGCGCCATCTCGGGGAAACGTAAATCGTAGCAGGTCATTAATCCAACATTAAAACCCGCAACCTCAATTAATGGCGGCACACAATTTCCCGCATCAACCAGCCGGGATTCTTGTACATTAAACGCATCATAGAGGTGTAGCTTCTGATAGCGAGCAATCACTTCGCCACCGCGAATTGCCAGCAGAGTATTTGCCGCCCGTCCCGGTGTCGTTTTGATATGCAAAGTCAGGATGGTGGTCAGTTGATTGTTACAGCTTTGCCCGCAGAGCCGTTCGATAAACTCTTCGTTCATCGTCTGCGCAGACTTCACCGACAAATCTGGGTCATTATCATCACGCGCTACCACCGCCTCAGGCAACACCAGCAACTGTGCCCCTCCTGCCTGAGCTTGTGACATATGGCGAAGACATGTTTGTACATTTTCCTGCCAGTCTTGACTGACCGCAAATTGCCCTACTGCAACTTTCATTATTAACACTCAAAAGGCCATGAATAATTTCAGTATATCGGGTGTGAAACTTTCCGTACTGACGTTACACTCAAACACTTTCGAATAATAACGAACAGGAATCTATCGTGTTGCAGATGCTATTTGCCGTATTTATTGGCGGTGGGATGGGAAGTGTTGTGCGCTGGTTGCTCAGTATGAAACTGAATCCAATTCACGGTGCCATTCCGGTAGGAACGCTGACGGCAAACCTGATAGGCGCTTTTATCATCGGTCTGGGGTTAGCTCTGTTCACCAGAATGACTCATCTGGATCCCGTGTGGAAATTGTTGATTACCACCGGATTTTGCGGCGGTTTAACCACCTTTTCAACCTTCTCTGCTGAGGTTGTATTCTTACTTCAGGATGGGCGGCTCGCATGGGCTGGACTCAATATGCTGCTCAACCTTGCAGGCTCGCTGACTATGACCGCTATCGCATTCTGGCTAGTTTCTTTGGCCTATGGCCATTGATTCGCAACGCGTTAAGGTTAGCTTAATTTTTGTCTGCCACTCTGGTGAAAAATTAGCGTGAGGCATAATGATGAGAGAACGAGTTGCCGGGTGGACAGCGGTGCTGATGAGCACGCTGATTGTGATCTGCTTTGTGAAAATTTACCTTTTCACCTGAATTTAAAGCAAAAAAAACCCGCCTTAGCGGGTTTTTATATTCTACTGGTAGTGCCTTAGATAGGCATTACGTTTGCAGCAGATGGGCCTTTGGCACCGTTAGTGATTTCAAACTCAACGCGCTGACCTTCAGCCAGGGTCTTGAAACCATTGCTCTGGATTGCAGAGAAGTGTACGAACACGTCTTTGCTACCATCTTCCGGAGTAATGAAGCCAAAGCCTTTTGACTCGTTAAACCACTTAACGTTACCTTTAATCTTAGACATCTAAATTACCTTTACATGAAAAAACGACACAAATGCTGTGTCGAGTATCAGTACACCAATTGTGATGGATTTTGTCCAGCCCAGATTTGCTAAAAAGTGATAAAAACTGCAACCTCTTTTAAAATCTGTGCTGCAGCCCGTATTTTTGAACGACAGATAGCAAACAGAAGCTTTTTGTGTGTTTCCAGCCTGTTCGTATCTATCAGAATTGGAAGCGTAACCAGGCAAAGTAAACGTTACCGTTGTTATAAGTTCCGGGAATATAGGTCATCTGGAATGTTGCCGGGCCATAACCGACAGATGCTAAAGGTAGAATCACAGGAAGCGGAATGTAGTTCCAGTTATCACGGGCAGTCACTCCCAGCGTATAACCCAGGCCAAGACGGAAATTATCATCTGTGAGTGGTCGCCAGGTTTTTTCCCAGCCATAGCCGCCAATCGGTTCCCATTTGTTATAGGAATCTTTAAACACCATCAGATATAGACCATGCCAGTTACCGCTGTCATCCCATCGAGTTTGCCCAAAGCCAATACCCCATGGACGCTCGTTATAGCGGTCTGTTTTTTCTTTGTCATAGGCAAAGCGTGCATGCCAGGTTATTGCTGGCACAAATAAATCATAATGTTGCGGCTCATTCCATGTTTGTGAAACGTTATCTGTCAACGTGTTCCAGGCGTCACTTAATACACCATTTTGGTTTGCCATCGCAGCGGGCATTACCATGAGTGGTGAGACGAGAATAATAATAAGAACGATAATTTTTTTTGTTAGAGTCACATTGATTTCCACATCTAAATCCAATATATAACCTAACAAATTATATATTAACAAAATCTAAATAAGCTTTTGGTAAATTCCTAAAGTAGCTTCCGTTTTGTCATTACGGCTCAAAAAAGCTCTATTTTTGCCTATTTTTAGTGCGGATATAATTGCCACAGCCATTTTCCACAAATCAAAGAAAATGGCTGTGTAACCTATTATTACTTATGTCTTTTCAGCAATACATACATCGCGGGGATCACCAGCATTGATAACAATGGTGCTGTTATCATGCCACCAATCATCGGGGCGGCAATACGGCGCATCACTTCTGAACCCGTGCCGTCACCCCACATAATCGGCAGCAAACCCGCCATAATCGTCGCCACCGTCATGACTTTTGGTCTGACACGCAGTACCGCACCTTCATGCAGCGCCCGCATTAACATTGGTTTACCGCCTTCAGGATCTAACACTTTGTGTCGTGCAATCGCCTGGTTTAAATAAAGCACCATTATTACGCCAAATTCAGCTGCTACTCCGGCTAAAGCTATAAAGCCAACCGCACCTGCAACGGATAAATTATATCCCAACAGATACAGTAACCAGACGCCACCAATTAGTGAGAATGGCAAAGTCCCCATAATTAATAAGGCATCACTCACGCGAGAAAATGTCACGTAGAGTAAGACGAAAATGATCACCAGCGTAAAGGGCAAAACTATTCTTAACTTAGCGCTCGCACGTTCCAGATATTCAAATTGTCCGGACCACGATAATGAAACCCCATCCGGTAATTTTACCTGTTGAGCAACGGCACGTTGCATATCCTCTACGGCGGATTTTAAATCCCGCCCGCGTAAGTCGACATAAACCCAATTCGATAAACGCGCATTTTCACTTTTCAGCATAGGTGGCCCATCTGTAATACTGATATCGGCCAGTTCAGAAAGTGCAATCTGGCTGCCATTTGCAGTAATGACCGGCAGATTTTTCAGCTTTTGGACGTTATCACGCACTTCACGCGGGTAACGGATGTTGATCGGGTAACGCTCGCGCCCTTCAATCGTTTCGCCAATGTTTTGCCCCCCAATGACCGTCGCGACCAGCGACTGTAATTCTTTGACAGACACCCCGTAGCGGGCCGCTTTGAGCCTGTCGATATTGATATCAACATACCGGCCACCGCCGAGCCTCTCCGCAAGCGCAGATGTCACACCCGGCACTTGCTTCACCACACGTTCGATTTGTTCGGCAACTTGCTCAATAGCGGCAATATTATTGCCATTCACTTTGATACCCACCGGGCTTTTAATCCCGGTCGCCAACATATCCAGACGGTTGCGAATAGGCGGCACCCAAACATTGGCAATGCCCGGCACTTTCACCACGCTATCCAGTTCACTCACCAGCTTGTCCATCGTCATACCTGGCCGCCACTGGTCACGCGGCTTAAAACGTATCGTCGTTTCTATCATAGTGAGCGGTGCCGGATCGGTTGCGGTATCCGCACGACCCGCTTTGCCAAACACTGTTGCAACTTCAGGCACCGTTTTGATTAAGCGATCGGTCTGTTGCAGCAAGCGCCCAGCTTCCCGGGCTGAAATGCCAGGGAGAGTTGAAGGCATATACAGCAAATCACCCTCATCAAGCGGCGGCATAAACTCACTGCCGAGCCGGCTGAGCGGCCAAAGCGTTGCCACTAATACCAGGCCCGCGACCACCAGTGTGGTTTTAGGGCGAGCCAGCACTTTATCTAATAGCGGCTCATACGCGGCTATCAACCAACGGTTAATTGGGTTGGCCTTCTCATCTGGAATCTTCCCACGAATAAAATATCCCATCAAAACAGGAACCAAGGTAATCCCCAATCCCGCAGCCACGGCCATGGCATAGGTTTTAGTGAATGCCAACGGCGAGAACATTCGTCCTTCCTGCGCTTCGAGGGAAAATACAGGAATAAATGACAGCGTGATTATCAGCAAACTGCAGAACAGTGCTGGCCCGACTTCTACTGCCGCTTGCTCTGAAATTCGCCAGTAATCGGCCCCTGTTGGCTGTTTGTCGGGATTATCGTGTCGCCATTGTTCGAGGACTTTATGCATATTTTCGATCATCACGATCGCTGCATCCACCATTGCGCCAATGGCAATAGCGATCCCACCCAGTGACATAATGTTGGCGTTCACTCCCTGGTAGTGCATCACGATAAACGCCCCCAGAATACCCAAAGGCAACGTTATCATCGCCACCAGGGCTGAGCGGAAGTGAAATAAGAAGAGCGCACAGATAATCGCCACGACGATAAACTCTTCCAGCAATTTGTGGGAGAGCGTTTCAATTGCATTTTCAATAAGATGCGAACGGTCGTAAACCGGGACGATTTCGACACCCGCTGGCAGGCTTTTCTGGATTTGCTGAAGTTTCGCCTTCACTCCTTTTATTGTCTCTAGCGCATTTTTACCGTAACGCATGACAATAATGCCGCCTGCAACCTCCCCTTCACCGTTAAACTCTGCCATACCCCGGCGAATTTCCGGCCCCATTCGCAATGTCGCAACATCACTCAGTAACACCGGAATCCCTTCGCGCGTGGTAATGACTACCTGTTTAAAGTCGTCAAGATTTTTGAGGTAACCCGCCGTGCGCACCATATATTCGGCTTCACCCATTTCGATAACTGAACCACCACCTTCCTGGTTAGCACTTTGAACCGCGCTAATGACCTGTTCATGTGTGATGTTCAACGCGCGCATTCGCTGGGGATCAAGCACGATTTGATATTGTCTTACCATGCCGCCAACGCTTGCCACTTCAGACACATTGGGAACGGTTTTTAGCTCAAACTTGAGCGTCCAGTCTTGCAGCGCACGTAAATCGGCGAGGCTATGTTTGCCCGTTCTGTCCACCAGCGCATATTCGTAGACCCAGCCAACACCCGTGGCATCCGGCCCTAAAGAAGCCTTTGCTTCAGGAGGAAGTTGCGACTGAACCTGGCTTAAATACTCCAGAACGCGCGAACGCGCCCAGTACGGATCGGTGCCATCTTCAAATAAAATGTAGACATAGGAGTCACCAAACATTGAAAAACCACGTACGGTTTTCGCACCCGGCACCGACAGCATGGTAGTGGTGAGCGGGTATGTGACCTGGTCTTCAACGACTTGCGGCGCTTTGCCTGGATAATTAATACGAATGATCACTTGCACATCCGAAAGATCCGGCAGGGCGTCAAGCGGCGCACGCTGTAAAGACCAAATCCCCCACGCCGCCATCATGATTGCCGCCAACAGCACCAGCAGACGATTTTTTAGTGACCAGCGAATAACGGCGGCAATCATTCCATCGCCCCCGCCATTGGCATCAGGTGAGTAATTACAGCGCCTTGCTTGTCATCCATGGTGAAGCTGAACATCACATTGTCGCCGACTTTAACGCCCTGTGCGTCTGCGGCTGATTTCAGTGCAAAGTCCATGGTCATCGCGCCCCATTTCAGGGCTGGAATAGGCTGATGCGAAAGCGTAATTGCGTCATCGGCAATTTCTTTAACCACCGCAGTGCCCTCATATATTGGGCTTGCAGGAACTGCCGTTTTTTCTTGTGGCAACGCACTGCGCAAACTGGCTTCGGAATCAATCAAGAACTGACCGGAGATCACGACGTTATCACCCTCTTTCAGCCCCTGTTTTATTTCCACCCACCCATTTTGGGCCTTACCGACAACCACATTCACCGGGCTGAAATACCCCTCATTTTGAGTCACTAATACTCTACTGGCACTGCCCGTCTCAATTAATGCTTCTTCAGGGATTGCCAGTACTGGCGGCAGACTAGGTTGCTTCGCCAGTTTCACGTTCAGGTACATACCCGGCTTGAGTTTCATCTGCGCATTTTCCAGCACAATGCGCGCTTTCAGCGTTCGGGTCGTGGTTTCCATATTCGGCAGTAACTCACTGACACGTCCATGGAAAACCTCGCCAGGCCAGCTATCAGATGAGGCCTGAATTTCGCTACCCACTTGCAGCACCTGCGCCTGAGATTGCGGGTAATCAACCACAATCCATACCGATTCGAGGCTCGCGATTTCAAACAGTGGTGCTGTTGCCGCCACCTGCGCTCCTTCGCGCGTATCCAGCTTGTTGATATAACCGGCCTGTTTTGCCCGCACTGTCACGCGGGTTTGCGGTTTACCACTGCGTTCAACCTGGCGAATAATTTCAGCGGGCATAAACTGGAGTTGTAAGCGCTCACGAGCGGCAGAACTTAATGCGCTGTCGCCCAAACGACGCACCGCCAGATATTCCTGCTGCGCCGCCGTCCATTCAGGTATCCACAGCTGTGCCAGCGGTTCACCCGCTTTCACAAATTGCCCTGGCGCATTCACAAATAAC
>DASXXQ010000217.1:0-1565 GCA_036502985.1 Buttiauxella sp. | reverse complement strand
GATGGAATTCCTCATTAATAAGTTGGCGATGACCAAAACCAACGACGAATTCTTCGATATGATGAAGCGCTCGTAAGTCATAAAAACTCGGGGAACGCCACGCTTAGTCGTGGCGTTTTTCTTTAGTGGTATATACGATATTTCTGTATGAAAAAAATCTTAACGACGCCTCAAAAGGCCTCACTGTAAGATAGTGTAAAATTGCTCAGCAATTGTTCCAAAATCAATACTAAATAGTGACAGATTTTGATTGTGGTACGTTTTTTGCTTTAATAACTGCATGTCTTAGCAGAGAGCCGTATATTGTGAACTTACTCAGCCTGAGTACAGACCTCATTTTTGTCTTTATCTTCACCCTTGTCTTTTTATTTTTTGCACGAAAAGCGGCAAAAAAAATTGGGCTGGTGGATAGACCAAACTATCGTAAGCGCCACCAGGGCTTAATTCCCCTTGTGGGTGGCATTTCTGTATACGCAGGGGTCTGTTTCGCATTTCTCTTTTCCTGGCTTACTTCGAGTTATTACATTCCTCACGCACGCCTTTACTTGATGTGTGCCGGGATACTGGTACTGGTCGGTGCTCTGGATGACCGATTTGATATCAGCGTGAAATTTCGTGCTATTGCTCAGGCTTTTGTTGCTGTTGTTATGATGGTCTACGCCGGGCTTTATCTTTCTAACCTTGGCTATATTCTTGGTTCGTGGGAATTTCTGCTTGGTCCCTTTGGCTACATTGTGACACTTTTTGCGGTTTGGGCGGCAATCAATGCATTTAACATGGTTGATGGTATTGACGGTCTTCTTGGCGGGCTGTCTAGCGTTTCATTTGCTGCGCTTGGTGTAATACTTTTCTTTGACGGTCAAACGAGTCTGGCGATGTGGTGTTTCGCAATGATCGCCGCCATTCTTCCCTATATTTTGCTAAACCTTGGCGCATTAGGACGGCGATACAAAGTTTTTATGGGCGATGCGGGAAGCACGTTTATCGGCTTTACACTGATTTGGATTTTACTGCAAACGACTCAAGGACCCTCCCACCCGATTAGCCCGGTGACAGCCCTGTGGGTTATTGCCATTCCACTAATGGATATGATTGCGATTATGTATAGGCGATTGCGTAAAGGGCTGAGCCCTTTTTCTGCCGATCGCCAGCACATTCATCATCTTATTATGCGTGCAGGCTTTACTTCTCGGCAGGCATTCGCTTTGATATCGCTCGCTGCCGCTTTATTAGCAACTGTAGGTGTTGTTGCTGAATTTTATGTAGTTGTTCCAGAGTGGACGATGTTGGCATTATTCTTGCTTGCGTTTATGCTCTATGGGTATTGCATTAAGCGTGCATGGAAAGTCGCTCGTTTCATCAAGCGAGTGAAGCGGCGACTGCGCCGCAGCGGTAATAAAAAACCAACCCTTACTAAATAGATTTTGGGGAAGTGATGAGACAAAATGTGCCAGGAAGTAACCCGGGAATGGTGGACAACGAGTTGG
Organism: Buttiauxella sp.; assembly: GCA_036502985.1. GTDB lineage: Bacteria > Pseudomonadota > Gammaproteobacteria > Enterobacterales > Enterobacteriaceae > Buttiauxella. The sequence continues at coordinate 78 of DASXXQ010000217.1, read as the reverse complement.
ACATTCGTGGTTTGTTCCGGACACTGTGGAAAGGGAAGTTCTGGATTGTGGGCATGGCGTTCGCCTTTGCTCTGGTCG
>DASXXQ010000216.1:0-1568 GCA_036502985.1 Buttiauxella sp. | reverse complement strand
GATGGAATTCCTCATTAATAAGTTGGCGATGACCAAAACCAACGACGAATTCTTCGATATGATGAAGCGCTCGTAAGTCATAAAAACTCGGGGAACGCCACGCTTAGTCGTGGCGTTTTTCTTTAGTGGTATATACGATATAGAAACGAATGTCGCAGCTGGTGACTTAGTATGGCAACGGATGCCATGTAGTCTCTGTCTTCAACGATTTCTGTTGCGAAACATTCGACTAAATAACCATCAGATTGTTCATGGATGAATCACGTACAACCACTGGGCAGGGGGAATAAACATCCTGGCCTATTATTTTGCAGAGAGCTTGCACTGTGAATTTAATCACCGCTGGTACCGATCTGGTTTGTATCTTTTTATTTACTACCATTTTTCTATTTTTCGCGCGCAAGGCTGCTAAAGGCGTTGGTCTGGTCGATAAGCCAAACTTCCGCAAACGTCATCAGGGGCTCATTCCACTCGTAGGTGGGATCTCTGTCTATGCAGGGATCTGCTTTACTTTTCTGATCGCCAACTACTACATTCCTCACGCGTGGCTGTATTTAATCTGCGCGGGTGTACTGGTATTTGTTGGTGCCCTCGACGATCGCTACGACATCAGCGTAAAAATACGAGCTTCCGTACAGGCGTTGATTGGCATTGTGATGATGGTTGTCGGCAAGCTTTATCTCAGCAGCCTGGGCTATATTTTCGGCTCATGGGAAATGGTGCTGGGCCCGTTCGGATATTTCCTCACTCTGTTCGCCGTCTGGGCGGCCATCAATGCCTTCAACATGGTCGATGGGATTGACGGGTTACTTGGCGGGCTGTCGTGTGTCTCCTTCGCCGCTATGGGGCTAATCCTTTATTTCGACGGTCAGCTAAGCCTGGCGATGTGGTGCTTCGCAATGATTGCTGCCATCCTGCCTTACATCCTGCTGAATCTAGGGGTGCTTGGCCGACGCTATAAAGTCTTTATGGGGGATGCTGGCAGCACGCTTATCGGCTTTACCGTCATCTGGATTTTGCTGGAAACAACTCAGGGTCAAACCCATCCTATTAGCCCCGTCACCGCGCTGTGGATTATTGCTATCCCGCTGATGGATATGATTGCCATCATGTATCGCCGCCTGCGTAAAGGGATGAGCCCATTTTCACCGGATCGCCAGCATATTCATCATTTGATTATGCGCGCGGGCTTTACTTCCCGTCAGGCTTTCGTCCTGATTACCGTTGCCGCTGCGCTGCTGGCGAGTATCGGGGTTGCGGCAGAATATATCCATTCCATCCCTGAATGGGTGATGTTGGCATTATTCTTGCTTGCATTTGTGCTCTACGATTACTGCATCAAGCGCGCCTGGAAAGTGGCCCGCTTTATAAGGCGGCATAAGCGTCGCCAACGTAAAAACAGCAGCATTTCTTAATCCTGAATTGAATTGGGGAAGTGATGAGACAAAATGTGCCAGGAAGTAACCCGGGAATGGTGGACAACGAGTTGGACATTCGTGGTTTGTTCCGGACACTGTGGAAAGGGAAGTTCTGGATTGTGGGCATGGCGTTCGCCTTTGCTCTGGTCG
>DASXXQ010000215.1:0-4992 GCA_036502985.1 Buttiauxella sp. | reverse complement strand
ACTCATCGCCCAGGTGGTGATCAGCAAGCACTGCGACCATATGCCCCTGTACCGTCAGCAGCCGGTGCTGGCCCGCTCAGATATCCATCTGCCCGTCAGCACGATGGCAGATATGGTCGGGCGTGCGGGTGCAGCACTGGCAGCACTGGCGCCACTGGCAGGATCACTGCACCGGATGCTGCTGACCCGCGATGTGTTGCATGTCGATGAAACGCCTCTGCAAATCCTGGACACGAAAAAAGGTGGAAAATCCCGTGCGGGCTATCTGTGGTGTTACGTCAGCGGAGAACAAAGCGGCCCACCCATCGTGTGCTTCGACAGTCAGCCCGGCCGAAGCAGCAGGTACGCGCTGGAATACCTGAAGGACTGGGCCGGAAGCCTGGTGGTTGACGGGTATGTGGCCTATGAAACGCTGGCCGGTCAGAGCAAAGGGATCGCGCTGACGGGCTGCTGGGCACATGCCCGCAGACACTTCGCCGATCTTTATAAAGCCAGTAAAGAGCCGCGTGCAGCAATGGCAATCCGACAGATCGCCGGCTTGTACCGGCTGGAAAAGAAGATCCGACACCGGCCAGTAGAAAAGATCCGCCAGTGGAGACAGCGTTATGCGCGGCCAGTGCTGGAAAAGTTGTGGCAATGGCTGGGGGTGCCCGGAAAGTTCAGCGCTGGGCAAAGCGATCACGTACACGTTAAAAAGGCGGGTGGTTCTCAGCCGCTTCCTGGACGACGGCGCACTTCCGCTGGATAACAATCGCTGCGAACGGGCGATCAGACCGGTAGTGATGGGTCGCTCCAACTGGCTCTTCGCAGGTTCGGTTGCGGCGGGTGAGCGTGCAGCCAAAATAATGAGCCTGGTGGAAACAGCGAAGATGAATGGCCTTGATCCGCATGCCTGGCTGACGGATGTTCTGCAACGGTTACCGGGCTGGCCGGAAGAAAAGCTGGAGGCGTTGCTGCCGCTGCGGGGTTTCACCTTCGGGGACATAGACGCCTGACAGAAAGACCCCAATGTCCGCACTAAGGACTTGCGCACCTGACAACGTAAATGGCGGGAAGCCACATCCATAAGGCTTAAGCACCGTAGCAAAACTGACTCAGCCCTTGCGCCACGCACGCGCAACACCCCACTCAGTACATCATCACCTGACGAACGCTACCTGTGGAAACCTGAGACAGATCTGTCAATGCGAGTTCACCGGAAGCACACTCATTTCTTCGAGATCACGCAGGCTGAGTGAATACGCCAGATACCAGCGGACGCACTGGGCGATAACATCGGCAGGATAATGCAGACGTTTGAAGGTTTTTCGGATCAGAGACATCGTCAGGCAACATTACAAAAAAAAACAGCATGTTACCTGACGAGCTCTTAATGCGACAGAACCAAATGGAGAGCCTGATGGCTAAACATTACCCGGCCTCCATTATCATTTAGAATTTTTTTATCATAATTAATTTGTGATTAAATCCCGAAGGACCTCTATTCGATAGAGTCGTTGCCCCCCCCGGTGAAGTCGCAGGTTATTATTTAAAACCATCAAAGACTTACCGCCAACACCTGTAAGGGTGATTATTTTTTTATAGTGATCAGGTAATTTTTTGTATTCTTCTGTATAGTCAGTATCCGTTATAACTGACACTGAACCTTTAGCCGTTACATTAATTAATTCAATCTTGAAAGTGATGTTTTTTTTGTTTGTATTTTCTATGCGTTGACCTTTATTTATTACCTTGTAATAGTAAGCACTATTTTTTGTTAAATGTAACCATTTGCCCCCCCCGAATTTACTGTAGTGATGATCTGGTTTTTCATTTATCGATTTTTGGTCTTTAGAAATCAGTTTAGCCGATGTTGGCGTGATTAATGTAGATTTCAGAGGGGTTGGTTTTTGGCCCATATCCCAATTTAAATTGGGAGCGACACTGATATATCTATCAAACTCTTCTATTTGTTGATTGAAGACTTCTGCCATCCCGGCGGAAGAGTAAATAAATAACATGAGACAAGTGATGATTATCTTTTTCATAGTACGTTAACCGCGTCGACTTTTTTATTTACGGATAAAATAGAGGAATATTTAACTTTTGCACATAATACTTTAGTCTTGGTCTCTATGGTCATTTTTAATATGGCTAGACTATCAGGGTTTGCGTTGTACTGGACACTCTTATATGTTTGATTTAATTCGCTCACCTCTTTGAACAGAGAAACAAGTTTACTATAGTCATTGGGAGACAAAACAGTTAGAGATCGGAGTTCATCAATACAACTGACGTCACGATTTGCTGCTATATTCACAGGTGAGATAGTTTGATTGCTACTGATTGCGGCGACGACTGTTTTTTTTTGCAGTGTTTTGCTGCATCCTTGCAATAGTATTAATGAAGACAACAGTATAGCCAGGCCTGTGTATTTATTGTTATTCACAAGTATTTCCTTTCAAGAATAAAATGAGCATATATTATATGTTATAATAATTTTATATACCGGGTATCACAAGCATTGTTTTTTTTATTGTCCATTCGTGTACACATTTAGGAGGGGATTAGTTTACTCTACATTCGATAATTTCAGGAAAAATAAGATTGCGGGTCGTTCATCCTGTAGAACAGGATCTTGGGTAGTTTTAATGCATATGTGAACCCTTAACCAGAAAATAACAATAAAAAACATTCCTCTATTTTTACGCATTTTCACCTAACCGATTTTCAAGCACGCTCTGCATGACTCTCTTGTTCTTGTAGTGGCTCAGACTGTTGGTTCCAGTTTACGTCAGTCTGGCATGAACGCCACTCCCTTTTCCTTTGGGATCTTGAAACGCTGTGATAACTGCAACTGAACCCGAAATACGAGCAGTCGATTTCGTGTGGGAAATTGGATAATAGAGTATGGTCAGCGTATAGCGATATTACGTATATGGTGAGTTAATATTAATTACCATGACCAGCTCCCCTTTGATTAATACACCCCGATGTTAGCCATAAGCCATATGAGGATATCCACATGAAGAAGCGTTTTTCCGACCAACAGATCATCAGTACTCTGCGCGAAGCGGAAGCCAGGGTTTCTGCCCGTGAATTCTGTCGGAAGCACGCCATTTCAGATGCCACGTTTTACACCTGGCGTAAAAAGTATGGTGGTATGGAGGCGCTTCAGGTGGCCCCGGGCCGAAAGTACTGACAACAGACCAGAATCAGAAGTCGTCGTGTTAGTGTTAATGTCGAGATACGAGCGGTCTGTCGCTACGAGGCGCAGCGTCCGGTGGCGGATGCGCAGACCACCGGTCGTAGGATCACGTGCCTGATCTGCGTCGACGACTTCACGAAAGAGCGTCTGACGGTGACCGCTGCCTTTGGAATTTCAGATGTTCAGGTCCACGTATTCTGGACCGCATTGCGCTGTTTCGCAGCTATCCGACTACGATAAGAACGGAGTTTGCCTGCAGAGCGCTTGACCTGTGGGCTTATGAGTATGATGTGGAGCTTCGGCTTATCCAGCCCGGCAAGCCGACACAGAATGAATTTGTTGAGAGTTTTAACGGACGCTTTCGCGATGAATGCCTGAATGAACACTGGTTTAGCGATATCAGCCATGCCTGGAAAATCATCAGTGAATGGCGTAGATATTATAACGAGAGTTCGCCTGCACTCCACGTGACGCCTTTTGAGTTTGCAGAGGGCTGGAGAGAGGGCAACTCTGAGAGTGAAGGATCCGACATTACTAACGAAGAGTTGTATCTAATCCTGGGGGCAGGTCAACCAGATGGAGGGGGAATGTCAACGATAATACCGCTCTTTCACCAGATTACGCAGACTAAGTGAATACATCAGATATCAACACACTAACTAAGTGATGATATCAACGGAATAATGGCGTAGTTAGACGGCGTTGTGGACCAGCGGCATACTCAGGTTTCATCAGAAAAAGTATATTTCTGGCGAGTTCTTAATGCAACCGAAGCTACCTACCGGATAAACGTTAAATCATTTACAACCTCTATGGTTCCAGAAACAACACCAGTAGCATCCGTTTAAATTTGTATAACCCAGTTCTGTTGCATTGATCAGTGCTGCATTATATGTTGGAAATTCACCAAGTAAGTTAATATGACCTTTTACGATAAGGCATGATGTCCGGTGGATTATATTTTCGTCGTGCTCATTATCTTGTACTTCTATGCTAAATTCCATGCCGTCATCTCCGAAAAAAATTAGTATTACAACAAAAAAAACAATACGGGGGAACCACCATCAAAAACAATGATAATTAATGTACATAATTGTATAATAAAATAGTTTGATTTTTCTTGTGATATGCATTACAAAAAAATGACGCGTTCCATCAAGTCAGATTAATTATGTGGAAGGAAATATATTTCTAAGTATTATTGAGTTTTTATAAGCATGTTTATGGCGCGCTGTGTTATGTTGTTTGATCTTGTCGTTATACACAAGATCCTGCGGAATTGTATTTGTCAGATGTTTTTATGGATATAACCAGCCAAAATATATAGTGTTTAGACGGTGCTTGTAATAGATGGGTTTATAAAAAACCTGTGGAGTTAAGGGTGAAAATGCCAGAAAAGTTGTGTTATTTATTATTAATACAGCCAGTTCAACGGGATGCTGTTTTCACATATGCGCATGTTTATACTGTTCTTTGCGCGTAAATAATATCTACTCACTCCTTTCCAGAATAGTTTGTCTCCATTAAAACAGAAATTTTTTTAAGATGTTATCAGACAGATGCCTCTGTGCAAAAAATGTTTACATAACGTCATGACCCTGACGATCTTTGCTGATTTTCCGTTATTAACGTGGCACAACTTCATTCAAATTGACTCGTGTTTTTCAGCTCAATCCAGCTGATGCTATCAGTATTCTGCAGGCTTCGGATCCAGACATAATTACTGAACCAGTCTCCCAGACCCTGGTTCAGTAGCTCATTGCTGACAAATCACACTTTCCGCTTTCTGTTATTTCCGGCAACCG
>DASXXQ010000214.1:0-7951 GCA_036502985.1 Buttiauxella sp. | reverse complement strand
GCCGACATCGCCGCCAGATACAAGCCCACATAGAACAGACCGTAATTCGCCTGCAACCAGGTAGCGATGTACGGTGCGACGGATGCGCCCAAAATCGATGCCACGTTGTACGAGAACGATGCTCCGGTATAACGCACTTCTGTCGGGAACAACTCTGGCAGCAACGCACCCATTGGGCCGAAGGTTAATCCCATCAGGCTCAAGCCAATCAGCAAGAAGGCCATAACCAGCGTCGGGTTACCGGAACCTAACAGCGGCTGGAACACGGCTAAAGCAAAGATAATCATCAGGCTGGTGATAACAATCATGCATTTACGGCGACCAAATTTATCAGCCAGATAACCCGCAATCGGCACCATTACGCCAAAACCAATCACCGCCATCATCAGCATCCACAACACGTCGTTACGTGAGAAGCCAAGGCCTACAGGCACGGCGGCGGTGCTGAAGGTCATTGAATAGACGGTCATGATGTAAAACAGCGTATACGTTGCCAGCATGATAAACGTGCCAATTACGGTGGCTTTCAAATGTTTAGTCAGCAGCGTACCAAGCGGAATTTTTACCTGCTTACCAGCTTTAGCAATCTTGGCGAAGACCGGAGTTTCATGCAGTGAAACGCGCACATACAGGCCAATAATGACCAGTACGGCGGAAAGAATAAACGGCACTCGCCAGCCCCAGGACATGAATTGCTCGTCGGTCAGCAGCCAGGACAGCAGCAAGAAGGTGCCATTGGCAAAGAAGAAACCAATTGGCGCGCCCAGTTGCGGGAATGAGCCATACAGTGCGCGTTTGCGTGGTGGCGCATTCTCTGTAGCCAGCAATGCTGCACCGCCCCATTCACCGCCCAGACCCAAACCCTGGCCAAAACGCGCCAGCGCTAACAGCATTGGAGCCAGTACGCCGATGGTTTCGTAGCTTGGTAGCAGGCCAATCACTACCGTGGAAACACCCATCGTCAGAAGAGATGCCACCAATGTCACTTTGCGTCCTACGCGGTCACCAAAGTGGCCGAATAACGCGGAACCAATTGGACGTGCGACAAAAGCAATCGCGAACGTCGCCAGTGACTGTAGTGTTGCTGCTGTTGGGTCACCCTGTGGGAAGAAAATATGGGGGAAAACAATGACGGCAGCAGTAGCGTAAATATAGAAATCAAAGAATTCGATGGCGGTGCCGACCAGAGAGGCAACGACAACTTTTCCACGTGAGTTGACGGGCGTGGCGTCAGTTTCGGTATTGATTGAATTAGTGATGGTGGCTTGCATATGTTTTTCTTATTTATATCGAACGAAAAGCCATATTACGCATAGCAAAAGCTGCATTTCAACGCAGCTTTGCTCACCGTGCTGTGCGATTAACGAGCAATAAGAGGATAATCTTTAGTCCAGAAAAGAAACATCTATGTATCACTTCACATAAATTAAAATTCAGCGAATAAAACTGCTTTTAGGTTAAATAAAAGTTACAGGCTGGATTTATGTGCTAAATGGTTCGTTGGGGTCAGATTTGTCGGGCGGATAAGTGCGAGCACCATCCGCCACAATAACCATCCAGGCTGCTACGATTCTTGCTCCTGGCTTGCACAAAATCGCTCAATGTCTCCTGACTGAAAATCACTGAGGTGCCCCATGAGTTTTTCCAGTGGCCAATCCCACCAGGCAATGCGTTGCAGGCTAGCGGCTATTTCTGCCGGGAAGCGAGGGCGAATCACTTTGGCGGGCACGCCGCCGACGATGCTGTAAGGCGCGACATCTTTGCTGACGACGGCTCCTGCGGCGAGCACTGCGCCATCACCAATCGTCACTCCCGGTAAAACAATGACGCCATGCCCAATCCAGACATCGTGACCAATAATCACTTTTGCATCATGACGGTCGGCAAAAAACTGCCGATCGCGTTGGGCATCGGCGTGGTAATACTCCGGGCAATAAGTGAAGCGGTGCTGTGATGCTCTCTCCATCGGATGATTGGGCGCACCGATACGCACCTGGTTGGCGATAGCAGTAAACTTTCCGATGACGCTGTCCGCGATACAGCAATGCTCGCCAACGTAGGAGAAGTCCCCGAGGGTGCTGTATTCCAGAATGCTGTGAGCGAGAATTTCGCATTGCTCGCCAACATGGGTTTCACGCAGGCGTACACTGGGGTCAATAACGGTTTGCTGGAGTTTGGCAGTGGCGGCGGTCATGCTTTTCCTTCCTTGTCGGAAATCGGGATAGGTGAAAACCCGTATTGGGTAACCACCTATCCTGACGGGAAAAGATGACAAAATTATTTATCTGTTTTACCCGGCATTCTCGGGTCATCTTTGTACTGCGCGGTGGCAATCCACGCTGCGCAAAACAGCGTCAGGCGCGCAAAGAAATAGAAGAATGCCATCAAACCTAAAACGGAACCAAAGGCGGCGCCTGACGGTGAACTCACCAGTTTTGGCAGGCTGTAGGTCATGATGATTTTAATCACTTCAAAACCAATGGCGGCAATAAACGTGCCGCGTATCAACGCTTTCTTGCGTGGACGATGACGCGGCAGCCGCCAGAAAATCCAGAAGAACAACAAATAGTTGGCAAAAATGGAGATAGTCAGTCCGACTAAATGCCAGGCCGGTTTGAGCCATTCAATCCCGTCTAAATGCAAAAGGTTAATCAGCAATGTCTGGGCAGAACCTGCAATAGACGTAATGGATAAGGTCACAATCAACGCGACCATTAATCCAACCAGCGACACCAAATCACGCAGATATTTTACCCACAACTTTTCCTGATCCTGTGGATTTCTCTCCCATTTATCCCGCGACTGCGCACGTACTGCTTCACGCAAGTTTCCCATCCAGTTGATGCCGGAATACAGCGCAATCAACAGGCCGACCAACCCGACCGTGGTGCGCTGTTGTACCGCTGTATTAATTGTGTTTTTTAGCGTTGCGGCAAGGGTGGGCTCAGTCACATTGGCGAGGATTTTATTGAAAATGTCCTCCAGCAACATCGGGTGTGACGCGAGGATGTAACCTGCGGCGGCAAACGCCACCATCAAAATCGGGATCAGCGACAAGAACGAAAAATAGGTGATTGCTGCGCCAAACTGATTGCCCATGCGGTCATTAAAACGCTCGGTTGCCCGTAATAAATGCGCCACCATCGGACGACGTTCGATGCGCCCGACGGTGGTATTCACGCTGTCGATGGTCTTGTTGACCTTGTCATTACTGGTTTTGATTTTGACTATTGGCTCGTAGTCGAGCGTTTCAGTCGGACGTTGTTCGTTGCTATCCGGCGCGGTCATCAGGTGATTTTTCCTTTTGTTTTAGCAGGATCGTAAAGAAATTATAGCGGGAATGCTAATCGACATAGCCTTTTACTAGCCCTGTTAGCCATTCCATAAACAAATGAACACGGCGAGAAAGGTTACGACGGTGTGGGTAAAGCAGGGAAACCGGCATCGGTTCGGCACGATATTGCGGCAGGATCTCCACCAGTCTTTTGCTTTTGAGAAGCTCTTTTACCCCGATGCGTGGCACCTGAATAATCCCAAGCCCGGCAAGGCACGCCGCCTGGTACGTTTCGGTGCTGTTCACGGTCATCACGCCGCCTGTTTTTACCCAGCGCGTTTTTTTATCTTCCCAGATTTCAAATCCTTGTGGGCGACTGCCGAGGTTAAGTGCGTAATGCACCACCGCGTGCGAAGCCAGGTCGTCGAGGCTTTCCGGATAGCCGAAACGTGCCAGATAATCGGGGCTGGCGCAGTTAATTAAGGTTAGCTTCCCAAGAGGGCGCGCGACCAGACCTGAATCTTTAAGCTGTCCAACACGCACCACGCAATCGAACCCCTCGCGCACCACATCTACCATGCGATCGCTACTGCTTAATTCCAGTTCAATGCCGGGATATTGCTGCAAGAAGGCGGGGAGTTTGGGGATCACCAAATTTTTGGCCAGACTTACCGTCATATCTACGCGCAAACGCCCGCTGACACTGCTTGGATCGTGTAAAAACAGGCCGTCGAGTTCGTCGAGGTTAGCGAGCAGATCGCGACAGCGTTCGTAATACACCATGCCGTCTTGCGTCAGTTGTACCCGGCGCGTGGTGCGGTGCAATAACCTTGTGCCAAGTACACCTTCCAGAGCCTGAATCTGGCGCGATACGCTACCTTTAGGAAGACCCAGAGTGTCTGCCGCGCGAGAAAAACTCTCCAGCTCGGCCACTCGAATGAACAGCTGCATTGCCTGTATTTTATCCACATTTTTCTCGCATTGTTGTTGTCAGTGAAACAGTGATGCGCATTTAGCACTCTTTATTGATTTTGTAGCAGCTAATAAGCTTTACCTCAATCACCAGACAGTCATACAAGAGGCAAATCATGAGTCAAACAATTGCATTAGTGACCGGCGGAAGCCGTGGATTAGGAAAAAATGCTGCATTGAAGCTGGCCCAGCGTGGCGTGAATATTATTCTGACGTACAACAGCCAGCAGCAAGAAGCGCTCAATGTAGTACGTGAAATTGAGCTAACAGGCGTAAAAGCGGTGGCAATTCAATTAAATGTCGCTGAAAGTGCAGGCTTTTCCGCTTTTGCTACAGAAGTGAAACAGCAGCTGCACGATGTATGGCAGTGCGATTCCTTTGATTATTTATTAAACAACGCCGGAACGGGCCTCGATGCACTGTTCGAAAAAACAACAGAGCAACAATTTGATGATTTAATGAACATCCATTTGAAGGGGCCATTCTTCCTGACCCAGCATCTATTGCCACTGATTAAAAACGGTGGACGTATCCTCAACGTTTCAACTGGCTTGACGCGTTTTGCCCTGCCGGGTAAAGCCGCTTATGCCGCGATGAAAGGGGCAATGGAAGTGCTGACGCGCTATCAGGCTAAGGAGTTGGGCGCTCGGGGCATTTCGGTCAACATTATCGCGCCGGGTGCCATTGCGACTGATTTCGGTGGCGGCGTGGTTCGTGACAATGAGCAGGTAGCAAATGCTATTGCTGCACAAACTGCGCTGGGCCGCGTTGGGCAACCTGATGATATTGGCAACGCGATTGCCGTTTTGCTCAGTGATGAAAGTGGCTGGATGAATGCGCAGCGCATTGAAGTATCCGGTGGGATGTTTTTATAAGGGCATGTGGATAATGCCGGAGGTCGCTAACGCTAATCCGGCCTACGAACAGGTGTTGTCGGGTGGATTAGCGTAGGCGATATCCACCGCTTTATTTAAATTCACTTCTCAGCAAGCCAAAAATCCAATCGTCCTGCCAGGTTCCAGCAAGAAAATAGTTTTCGCGCAGTGTGCCTTCCGGCTGAAAACCTGCTTTTTCCAGCACCTTCTTCGAACCAATATTCCCGACCGTCACGGTTGCCGTGAGTTTGCGGATGGCACACGTTTCAAAAGCAAACTGGCACACGCTGTGAAGCGATTCAAAACCGTAGCCTTGCCCGTGAAATACAGGATCGAGAATAAAACCGACTTCTGCCATGCCCTCCTCACTGCGTACAAAACCCGTGAAGCCAATGGGTGTGCCGTTGTTCTTGTCGCGCATTGCCAGGCAAAGCCAGTGCCGGCTATGCAATTCCCACTTAACCAGCCGTGAATTAAAGATCTGGCGGATTTCTGCTTCTTTGCGCCCATCGGAGACATAGCGCATGACCACGGGATCTTGCTGTAAGCGTAAAAAGAACGACCAGTCCTGCTCGGTAATGTGGGTTAAATTCAGACGTGGAGTGATAAGTGGATACATAGTTTTTAGTCCACAATAAATAGCGTAGCGCCAATGGCCGTTGAAGAACGATGCGGTTCGGCGTTATCCGCTACCTGATAGCTCATTCCCGGTTTTAACGTAAACAGGCGGCCATCTTCGAGCTCAGTCTGCAATTCTCCCGCCAGACAAAATAAGACATGACCTTTTTGGCACCAATGGTCTGCGAGATAACCGGCTGTGTATTCCACCATCCGTACGCGTATTTCCCCGAATTGCTGTGTGCGCCACAATGCTTTCCCGGTGATACCGGGATGTTCCGTTGCAGTGAGTGTTGTCCAGTCGGTGGTATTAAACGGTAAGTCGGTAATACGCATTATTATTCCTTATTATTTTTGCAGATGATGTTTGCTCCTTTAGTGATATCAGCAAAAAAATAACGGCGCCAATATTTAGCACCGTTATTAAACGTTATTTCCAGCGGGATAAATCATCAGTCGTCAGCCCAATATCCTGTAATTGTTCCTTACTCAACCCTTGTAAGGTACGTGCAGTCTGGCGTAGCAACCATCTGTGGCGGAAATAACGGTAAATCATCACAAAGCCGTAAAAAGGCTTATGCGGTCTATTTTCTTCAAAGCCCATGATGTGATTCCTCATAATGTTGACGGGAACCATCATGCGCCACCATACAGATTGCAGGCAGACTCAAAAATAACTTTTATTTAACATACAGACGCGCTAAAACAAGATCTGAATGGTGATTTAGCCACCGTTCTGTACTGTTTTTCCTGTCTGTATGGTTGATTAAGAGGATACAGCATGACGCGTTACCAACATCTTGCCACTTTGCTGGCGGAACGCATTGAACAAGGGTTGTATCGCAGTGGCGAGCGCCTGCCTTCGGTGCGTAATCTGAGTAGTGAACACGGCGTCAGTATCAGCACCGTACAGCAGGCTTATCATCTGCTTGAAGACAGGCAGCTTATTTCCCCGCAGCCACGCTCTGGCTATTTTGTCAGGCCACGCAAATCACAGCCGCCTGTTCCAGCACTGACGCGTCCGGCACAGCGCCCGGTAGAAATTACCCAGTGGGATGCAGTCCTTGAGCAATTAACCGCGCGACAAAAAGGCGATGCGATAGCCTTTGGTAGCGGCGCACCGGATGTCACGCAGTCGACCATCAAACCATTCTGGCGTGAAATGAGCCGCGTTGTGCAGTATCAGGAGCCGGAACTTCTGGGTTACGACTGTATTAATGGAATGCGTGAGTTACGCGAGCAAATCGCCCGCTTGATGCTTGATAGTGGTTGTGTGATTACGCCGGATGACATCGTGGTCACCACCGGTTGCCACGAAGCGTTGTCGATTGCCATTCGCGCAGTGTGTGAACCCGGCGATATTGTGGCGGTGGAGTCGCCTTGTTTCCACGGCACGATGCAAATGCTGCGTGCATTTGGCGTTAAGGTCGTTGAAATACCAACGGATTCTGAAACGGGGATCAGCGTGGAAGCCCTGGAGTTGGCGCTGGAACAGTGGCCGATTAAAGCGGTGATTCTGGTGCCTAACTGTAATAATCCGCTGGGCTTTATTATGCCGGAGGCGCGTAAAAAAGCGGTGTTGAATCTCGCGCAACGTTTTGATATCGCCATTATAGAAGACGACGTCTACGGCGAGTTGGCTTATGAATATCCACGGCCGATGACCATAAAATCGCTGGATGTGGATGGGCGAGTGCTGCTGTGCAGCTCATTTTCCAAAACATTAGCGCCGGGTTTACGCCTTGGCTGGATTGTGCCGGGGCGGTATTTCGACCGCGCTATCCACATGAAATACATCGTCACGGGCAGTACGCCCACTTTCACGCAGCAGGCAGTGGCAGAATTTGTGCGTAACGGTCACTACCATCGCCATTTACGGCGTATGCGTCAGCATTATCAGCGTAACCTCGATGTGTTCACCTGTTGGGTGCGTCATTATTTCCCATGCGGGATCTGCGTTTCTCGCCCGCAGGGCGGTTTTCTGATGTGGATTGAGCTACCGGAACATATTGATATTGTCCCGATTAGCGAAACCCTGCGTCAGCACAAAATCCATATTGCGGTGGGATCACTGCTGTCAGCATCCGGGAAATACCGTAATTGCTTACGCCTGAATTATGCGTTGCCGTTTGATGCCAGCACCGAAGCCGCGCTGCGTAAAATGGGTGAAGTGATCGGCCATGTTTTTGAAAATGGTTAATTTTCCCACGCT
>DASXXQ010000213.1:0-2882 GCA_036502985.1 Buttiauxella sp. | reverse complement strand
GAATTGAGATCTGTTTCGCAAAAGAAACATAATGAAAGGCTATTTGACACGATTGCAGCAAATGCAGTACACGATGCAAAGGCTTGCTTTTCGCGAAAAGAAAGGTGTTAATAGGCGAAGTGAAATGAAACGAAAGGCTTTATGAAAGGATCATTTATGAATAATACCGACGCAGCAACGGACAAGCGTGTAACGGGTACAAGTGAAAGACGCGAGCAGATCATTCAGCGTCTTCGCCAACAAGGAAGCGTGCAGGTTAATGATCTCTCATCATTTTTTGGTGTGTCGACGGTGACGATCCGTAACGATCTGGCTTTTCTGGAAAAGCAGGGCGTCGCGGTGCGAGCGTACGGCGGTGCATTAGTTTGTGATTCAGGTCTGGCTGCAGTTGAACCCACGGTCGAGGATAAAAGCTCCCTTAATACGTCATTGAAACGTAGCATTGCGCGTGCGGCCGCCGATCTGATTAAGCCTGGTCACCGTGTGATTCTTGACTCTGGTACCACCACCTACGAAATTGCCCGCCATCTGCGCAACCATAAAGAAGTGATTGCGATGACCAACGGCATGAACGTGGCGAATGCATTGCTTGAGGCGGAAGGGGTGGAGTTGCTGATGACCGGTGGGCATTTGCGTCGTCAGTCTCTGTCATTCTATGGTGACCAGGCTGACCAATCGCTACAAAATTATCACTTTGACATGCTATTCCTTGGCGTAGACGCCATCGATCTTGAGCGGGGAGTTAGCACTCACAATGAAGATGAAGCCCGTCTTAACCGTCGAATGTGTGAAGTCGCAGAACGCATTATTGTGGTCACGGATTCCAGCAAATTTAACCGCTCCAGCCTACATAAGATTATTGATACCCAACGGATTCATATGGTTATCACTGATGCGGGCATCCCAGCTGACAGCCTCAATGGGTTGCGCAAAGGTGGGATTGAAGTGGTGCTGGTTGATGAGTAAAAGTTGACTCGAAGGCCAGCCTTAAACAAATCGCTGGCCTTATCCTGACTACACCTCCGACAATTTATAGCCCCGCAAACGACTCACGCTGAGAATAATAGCTAAAACCGTCGCGATAACCGCCATCCACAAGCTGAAATGCACAGCGCTGTTCTGCGCATAAATCGACATCATCACACCGACAAACGCGGCGCCGAGGCATTGCCCAAAGGTACGCATGATGGCCAACACGCCTGAAGCATATCCGCTGTTTTCCCGCGACGCATTCGACAACATCTCTCTATTATTCGGGCTTTGAAAGCAGCCAAAACCGATGCCGCATAGCAAGCTACGCAGGCAAATATCCCAGGCTTGCGCATGTTCCGGCAGTATCGCCAGCAGAGCCAGGCCAATGGCGAAGATACACAATCCAACCGTCGAAATTATCGCCGCAGAGTAGCGGTCGGCGAGACGTCCGGCATGTGGTGCGGCCAAAATAATGCCTATCGGCCATGGAGTGAAAAGCAATGCTGAAATCAGCGCGCTGTAACCGTAAACGCTTTGAAACAGGAACGGTAATGCGATGAAAGTAATGCCCTGGCTGACAAAAGAGGCCAGGGACGTGAGCGCTGCCAGTGAAAACCGTGAAGAAGCAAAGATGTCGAGAGGTAGCAGAGGCCTGGTCACGCGTCGTTGAACCCAGACGAAAGCGATGCCTGTGATAATGGCGATGCTTGCGTAAATTACAGCTCTGGCCAGATCGCCGTTGCCAGGATGGGTAAAAGCATCCGCAGCCATGATAAGCGCGCCCAAAGCGATGGCAGATAACAAGGCTCCCGCGAAATCAAAAGGTTCACGTTTTAACGCTGGGTTATCAGGGATAACACGCAGGGTAAGGATCACCGCAATAATGCCCAACGGAATATTAATCGCGAAGAGCCATTGCCAGCTCATCGTTGAGAGTATTGTTCCACCAAGAATGGGAGCGATAGCGGTGCTTGAACCAATCAACAATGCGTTAAGCCCGAGTATTCGCCCCAACAGGCGGTTGGGGAAAACCGATCGCAAGATGGCCGGGCCAATACTCAAGGTGGCGGCGCCGCCAATGCCCTGCAAGACACGCATGATAATGAGCATATCCAGTGACGATGAAAGCGCACAGCCCACGGAAGCCAGCGTGAAAACGCTGAGGCCAAAGGTGAAAATCGAGCGGAACCCGATGCGGCTGGAAAGTGCGGCAAATATCGCCAGTGTCATCGCCGCAGAGAGCAGATAGCCATTTGAAACCCAGACGGTGGCACCCAGCGAGGCATCTAGCGAATGCCCGATTTGTGGCAACGCTATGTTGATCATTGAGCCGTCGAACACGGCCATTGTTGTCATGGTCATGACGGCCGCCATCGCCAGACCGCGTTCGCGGCCCGGTAATCCTTCATCGCCTGGCTTATCGGAAAATAGTGCCATCTGTTTAAACTCATTATCGCTGGTGGGTGCCAGAAATATAGCGGGCCAGGAGATAAGGCGGAAGACACAGTGTTTGCATTAATAACATGCACCAAACGCCTTCTCTCATGTTAAAGAGCAGGCTACTATGCCGTATGACTGAACCCGATCTGAACTTGCTCATTGCGCTTGATGTGCTTCTTGCCGAAGGAAGTGTGGCGGGTGCTGCGCGTCGTTTGGGGTTAAGTGCTTCGGCGATGAGCCGCACACTGAACCGCCTTCGCACCACGGTTGGTGACCCGCTATTGGTGCGGGCAGGGCGCAATATGGTGCTGACGCCTTACGCCGAGGAAATCCGCGAGCGCGCACAAAATGCGGCCTTTGAAGCCCGTTCCATTCTTCGTCCATCTTCACACGCACTGAATCTTGCGACACTTGAACGCAGTTTTACTCTGCGAACTAACGCGGGGTTTATCGAAATCTTCGGTGCCGCG
>DASXXQ010000212.1:0-3490 GCA_036502985.1 Buttiauxella sp. | reverse complement strand
TCGAATTTAGGGTTGGCTCGCATGGTTTGCGCGGCTGTTTTTACCGCTTTCTGGTCTTTAGGCGTAAAGGCGCGTAACGCATGTTGAATACGGTTTCCGAGCTGCCCCAGAACGGTGTCCGGAATATCTGATGGGTTTTGGGACACGAAATAGACCCCAACCCCTTTGGAACGAATCAGACGAATAACTTGTTCGATTTTGTCCAGAAGCACTTGAGGGGCGTCGTTAAACAACAAATGTGCTTCATCAAAAAAGAACACCAGCTTGGGTTTTTCCAGATCTCCCGCCTCAGGTAATTGCTCGTATATTTCTGACAGCATCCACAACAAGCTGGCGGCATACAGTTTTGGCATCTGGTAGAGTTTTTCTGCAGAAAGGATATTGATGACGCCTTTGCCATTGGCATCGGTACGCATCCAGTCTTTGATATCCAGCATCGGTTCGCCAAAGAAATACTCGGCACCTTGTTCTTCAAGCTGCAAGAGTCCACGTTGAATGGCGCCGACAGAAGCACTGCTGATATTGCCGTACTGGTTCTGGAACGATTTCGCGTTATCACCGATATACTGTGTTACTGCGCGTAAATCTTTAAAATCGAGCAGTAATAAGCCCTGGTCGTCGGCAATGCGGAAAATAATTTGCAGCACGCCGCCCTGGACGTCATTCAGGTTGAGTAGACGAGCAAGCAACAGTGGCCCGAGATCGGAAATTGTCGCGCGCACCGGATGGCCTTTTTCACCAAAAATATCCCACAAGACAACGGGATTACTATGAGGCGACCAGTCATTCACGCCGATTTTGGCAAGCCTTGCGAGAAGTTTTTCAGACTCAACACCTTCTTGCGCCACGCCGGTCAGGTCGCCTTTTACATCCGCCATAAAGACAGGCACGCCTATTTCGGAAAAGGACTCGGCCAGTTTTTGCAACGTAACTGTTTTACCGGTGCCCGTTGCGCCAGTTATGAGTCCGTGGCGGTTCGCCATACTTGGCAGCAGATGCAGTTCTTGTTCTGTGGTTCTGGCAATCAGGAGCGGCGCAGTCATGATGAATTCCCTGTGGTGACATTTCCATAAGCATAGCAAGCGCAAGGAGAACGTCACACCAACCAAAATCCTGGTTTACGGCATACCTCGCAGCAAAGGCTATGCTTTGCATATGTATTACTTATTATTGGGAAATTATGTCCAGATTCTTCTTTAATGACCGTCAGCAAATGGTCAACGACGCCATTGAAGGCGTCATCATCAGCTCTCGTTTTCGCAACCTGACTCGTTTAGATACCGACCCCGCCATTCGTGTTGTGGTGCGCAAAGACTGGAAAAAAAGCAAAGTCGCGATTATTTCAGGTGGTGGCTCGGGGCATGAACCTGCGCACATTGGCTTTGTCGGCAAAGGAATGTTAACTGCCGCGGTGTGTGGCGATTTGTTTGCCTCGCCTAGTGTTGAAGCGGTGCTAAATGCGATTGTGGCGGTGACTGGCGATCGCGGTTGCTTGCTTATCGTCAAAAATTACACTGGCGACCGTCTGAATTTCGGTCTTGCAGCTGAAAGGGCCAAAAAGCATGGCTTAAAGGTAGAAATGGTTATCGTCGGTGATGATATTTCGCTACCTGATAACAAACAGCCGCGCGGTATTGCCGGAACGGTACTGGTGCACAAAATTGCGGGCTATGCCGCAGAGCAGGGGAAATCTTTGAGTGATGTTCGGGACATCGCGCAACTTGCCTGTGACAACATTGCCAGCATGGGCGTCGCCATGCAAACCTGCAATCTACCGGGCCAGAATGATGAAGAGGGGCGCATTCCGGGTGGGCATGTCGAACTAGGTCTTGGGATTCATGGTGAGCCTGGTGCCAACACGGTTGAGAGCCAAAATAGCCAGGAAATTGTTGCCCGTCTGGTGAAGCATCTGCGTGAAAAGACCGGCACACGAGCAAGGCTTGCGGTGCTGATTAACAACCTGGGCGGAACATCAGCGCTGGAAATGGCGCTCCTGACCAAAGAGTTGATTCATTCCGAGTTAAAAGATCAAATTGATTATCTGATTGGCCCAGCCGCACTTGTAACGGCATTAGATATGAAAGGATTTTCACTTTCAGCCATTAGCCTGAATGACATCTTTACTGAAGCTTTGCAGGCAGAAGTAGAAACCGCGGGCTGGCAACCTGTGGTGAAAGTCGAGCCGATGCCGATGCACAAGCACAGTGTAATTCGTGCAGCGACACAGGCAAAATCATCGGAAAATGCCGCGGTAAAAGCGCTGGTCACCTGTGTTACCAGCACGCTTATCGGCCAGGAAAATGCATTGAATGCCCTGGATGCGAAAGTGGGTGATGGCGATACGGGGTCTACTTTTGCACTGGGTGCCAGGGATATCGCGCAACTCAATATCGACGGTAAGTTGCCATTAAATGACACAGCTGCTCTGCTGGAATTAATTGGTGAACGCCTGGCGATGGTGATGGGTGGGTCAAGCGGCGTGCTGATGTCTATTTTCTTCACGGCGAGTGGGCAAAAGGTCGCTAAAAAGCAGCCTCTTGCGGAGGCGTTATTATTTGGTCTTGAGCAGATGAAGCGTTACGGTGGCGCTAATTTAGGCGATCGTACGTTGATTGATGCATTACAACCCGCACTTGAAGCCCTGAAAGATGGCTCACTTAAGGCTGCTGTTCAAGCCGCGCAAGCAGGAGCAGATGCGACGGCAAATATGCAAAAAGCCAATGCCGGGCGTTCATCCTATGTGAATAGCGACAACCTGAAAGGGGTGAAAGATCCCGGCGCAGTAGCAATTGCCAAGGTTTTTGCAGGATTGACGTTGAGTGAGTGATTGCGTCGGGTATTAAGTGAATGTCGGATGTCGCTTGCGCTAATCCGACCTACAACGATGTTCGTATTGTGTCGGATGTCGCTGACGCTAATCCGACCTACAACGATGTTTGTATTGTGTCGGATGTCGCTGACGCTAATCCGACCTACGGTACGAGCTAGTTTTTTGTAGGGTGGATTAGCGCAAGCGACATCCACCAATTGACTATCACGCCTGGCCAACCAACGCCATTTGCGTCAACCACAAGCGGGTATCAAACTCCAGCTGGTGATATTGCGGTTCCATATGGCAACACAGCGAATAGAACGCTTTATTGTGATCTTTCTCTTTCAGGTGCGCCAATTCGTGAACCACAATCATGCGTAAAAATGCTTCTGGAGCATTTTTAAATACCGTCGCGACGCGAATTTCTGCTTTGGCTTTTAACTTGTTTCCCTGAACTCGCGACACCGCTGTATGCAGCCCCAACGCATTATTCAGCACATGAATTTTACTGTCATAAGCGACTTTATTAATCGGCGACGCATTACGTAGATACTGATTTTTAAGGTCTTGTGTCCATGCGTACAGCGCTTTATCGGTGGTGATGTTATGCGTATCTGGATAGCGTTTTTGTAGCACCTCGCCCAGACGTTGTTCCGCAATCAGAGTACGAACCTGCGA
>DASXXQ010000211.1:0-2355 GCA_036502985.1 Buttiauxella sp. | reverse complement strand
CGACGATATCTTCCGGCAGATGGTCATTGACCTCAGCATAGGTCAGATAGCCTTGCTCCTTACCACGTTGGACAAGAAGTTTAAGCTGTGACTGCGGGTTTTGCTCCATAAGACGGTATCCACACTTCAGTATTAGGGTTGGTGTCGGTCGGCGAAACCGCCAACAATAACGTAACGAGGGCTGACTTATTTTATTGCCGCTGCCCATCCTTGCGGCGTTCGGGTTTGACCCGACTAATGTTCGGCAGTTAAGCCGCGAGTATTTACTTTTTCGCGCGTGATTCTGTTATCACGCGGACTTCCTCACGCTCCGCAGGCGTTAGCCCTGTCGTTCTGGAACGTGCAATCAATTCTTCAAACCTCAACTCCAGCACGGAATCAAACATATGTTCGAGTGCATCGGTGAACGTTTTTTCTGCAATATCCTTATCAGCTATATCGTCCCATGAAGAGAGTTTTTCAAGGGTTGCGGCTTCATTTGTGCCGCGATATAGCTCTAAAAGCTGCCCAGTGGTTAAACCAGGTTGCGCCAGACAGGTATTGACCAGGTCGATAAAGAGTTTCAACCCTGGCAACTTCGCCTGTTCCAGACCGTTAAGCGGCGGCACTCTCGGTGCCAACTCTGGATTTTGAACCAGTAGTCCTATCAGTATACGCATGGTTGTGCGTTTTAGCTGTGGGGCCGGGCGCGGTCCATTGTTTTCTGCAAGCTTAGGCATCAACTTTTCAAGCTGGCTATCGTCCAGAATGCCCAGTTTGTTACCCAGTTCCTGACGTAGATAAATACGTAAAGTTTCACCAGGTACCTGAGTAATCAGCGGTAATGCAAGGGTACTCAGTCGCGCACGCCCATCAGGTGAACTCAAATCGACCTGTGGCATCAGGCTGTTAAAAAGAAACGTTGAAAGCGGTTGTGCATGTTCCATGCGCGCTTCAAATGCTTCTTTACCTTCTTTACGCACCAGCGTGTCGGGGTCTTCACCGTCAGGCAGGAACATAAAGCGCAACTGACGTCCGTCCGTCATATAAGGTAGCGCAGTTTCCAGAGCACGCCATGCGGCATCTCGCCCTGCGCGATCCCCGTCATAACAACAGACAACGGTATCAGTCACCCTGAACAACAGTTGGATATGGTCAGCAGTGGTTGACGTGCCTAATGAGGCAACGGCGTAAGATATGCCGTATTGCGCCAACGCAACCACATCCATATAACCTTCCACAACCAACAAACGCGGTGGTTCTGACTGGCTTTGTTGCGCTTCATAGAGGCCATAGAGCTGGCGGCCTTTATGGAAAATTTCGGTTTCCGGGGAGTTGAGGTACTTCGGCTGGCCATCGCCCAGCACACGGCCACCAAAACCAATTACCCGGCCTCGCTTGTCACGAATTGGGAACATCACCCGTTCACGGAAGCGGTCGTAGCTACGCCCCTGATCGTTAGTCACCAACATGCCAGCATCCGTCAAAGCCTGACGATTTTCGCTATTACCGCCAAAACGCTTTAAGACGTTATCCCATCCGGGAGGGGCATAACCGATGGCAAAGTGTTGAATAACTTCGGTACTTAAACCACGCTGTGCCAGATACTGGCGTGCAGGTTCAGCCGATTGTTGAGTCAGGGATTGCTGATAAAAGGCATTTAAGCCGTCCATCAATTGATAAAGACTTTGCCGTTGATGACGCTCAATCTGGCTTGGTCCGTTACCTGCTTCGTATGGCACCTCAAGGTTATGCATGGCCGCCATTTCTTCAACGCTTTCGACAAATTCAAGCTTGTCGTAGTTCATTAAAAAATCTAGCGCGTTGCCGTGCGCACCACAGCCGAAACAATGGTAAAACTGTTTCTCACCGTTTACGGTGAAAGAGGGGGTTTTTTCGTTATGGAACGGACAGCACGCATGATAGTTCTTGCCTTGCTTTTTGAGCTTAACACGCGCATCGATCAGATCGATGATGTCGGTGCGAGCCAGCAAGTCATTGATGAAAACACGTGGAATTCGTCCAGCCATAGGCCCCGTTAGGTACTTGTTTTCTTTCAGTATTGCGATAAAGCTTCAGGCTGAAAGAGAAGAAGTATGTCAGTTTCATGAACGAAAATAAGCCGCGCATTCCTTTCGGAAGCACGGCCTTTACAACTACTACAAGTCTGTACCGGAGGCTAAAACCTCCAGGATACTAGTACAGACGAGTGCGGCGTGCGTTTTCGCGAGCCAATTTCTTCGCGTGACGTTTCACAGCAGAAGCTTTAGCGCGTTTACGTTCGGTAGTCGGTTTTTCATAGAACTCACGACGACGAACTTCCGCCAGAACACCTGCTTTCTCACAAGAACGCTTGAAGCGACGCAGTGCTACGTC
>DASXXQ010000210.1:0-53413 GCA_036502985.1 Buttiauxella sp. | reverse complement strand
TATTTTTATTTCGACCAACGAACAGGAAAAAGGGATTCAGCAAATCACCCTCGCACTGTCCGAGCTGGAGAAGGCTACCCAAAGCAACGTGGCCGTGGTTGAAGAGCTGGCCGGCTCTTCTGAAGTGCTCAACAAGCAGGTTTTTGAGCTGCAAAAAAGAACCAGCAATCTGCGGCTGGGCGACAGGGATGAGTATACCCTGACGGCACCTGCGCGCCCGGCGCCGCTCAGGGCAGTCAGCAAAGAAGAAGAGGGCCACTGGCAGACTTTCTAATCCTCATTCACACGCAATAACCGCTCGGGGGATTGATAACCCCGGGCGGTTAGCCCGTTATTCCTTCCTGCCTTCAGCTGCCCGGCACGACCGGCGGTATCCTAATCGCACAAACCTCTCTTACCGAAAGCCAGAACGCACCCGGCAAGCTTTTCGCCCGGGCAAACGGCTTCGAACGGAAGCGCACATACATAATATATGCTAAAAAGTACGCTTCTCCGGCCGCCTGCCGGGAATGTCATTTGAAAGAGGTGTAGTGGTTATGGCCGTCAATTTGATTGAGCGTATTTCGAACGCGTTAGAAACTGAATCCACGCTGGAAGGGCTGGTCCGGCAGCTGCTGGAAATGCTCGAACTGGTGACTAACATGGAGTCAACCTACCTCACGCGCATTGAGCCGGACGGCAGCCAGCAGCACATCCTCTTTTCCCGCAATACCCGGCGCATGCAGATTCCCGAGGGGCTTTCCGTGCCGTGGGGCGATACGCTGTGCAAGCGCGCCCTTGATGAAGGCCAGCGCTATACCAGCGATGTGGCGAGCGTGTGGGGCGATTCGGTGGCGGCGAGGGAGCTGGGCATCACCACCTACGTCAGCACGCCGGTCACCCTTGCGGACGGTTCCCTGTACGGCACGCTTTGTGCCGCCAGCTCAGAATCCCGCGAGCTCACCGCACGCAGCGAGCAGGTGCTGCAACTCTTTGCCCGGCTGATCTCCCAGCAAATTCAGAACGAACAGCTGCTGCGCCAGCTCCAGCAGGCCAACGCCGCGCTGACCACCTCCAGCTACAGCGACGATCTGACCGGCCTGCCCAACCGTCGGTCGGTGTTCGAACAGCTGCCAAAACTCTTCTCCAGGGCGATGGTCGACGAGCGTTTTGTACTGGCAGCGTTTGCAGGAAGGCGTACGCTACAACGAGGTGCTGGGGCGGGTCGGCGGCGATGAATTCATCGTGGCGGGTGAGGGGCCTGTGGAATATCAAGAGGCCCAGCGCGCCGCGCAGGTTTTCAAATCACGGCTGGTCAACCTGCTTACCGGCGAATATCAGCTTCATTCCGGCGTGATTAACTATGCTGGCCCGAGCGTCGGCGTCATCGCTATCAACCCGGCGCTAACCGACCCGGATACGGCCCTGCGCGAAGCGGACCAGGCCATGTACCGGGACAAAAAAAACCGGCGTAAACAAAAAGAAACGGTCTGAAAGGCTAGTTCGAACTTTGATAATTCACCGTCACCCGGTTGCTGAGGATGGTCAGCGCGGGTGAAACCGGCCCGCGAGTTTTAAACGAGTAAACAAAGTGCAGCGGCCCGGCGGCGGGGAATGACGCAGGCAGTTTTGCGCTCCCGGACAGCCCCGGCAGTACGATGCACTGGAAGCCTGCGCACAGCTTAATGTCAAAATAGGGCGGCACGGGCGCATCCGGCGTGATTTTCCAGCTCACGCGGGAGGGAACAGCCCGAGCCGGCAGCGCGGAAGGCGCGCTTATTCTGGCGCTTTTGAACGTCTGCTTGCCGTAGGTTATCACCGCCCCGCGGCTCTCACCGGCCCATGAACCGCCAGCGATGGCGGCCATCGGTGCAGCCAGCAGTAAAATCAGCCCCGCTGCGGCTTTCATTAGCGGCCGCCAATCATATAGGTCATGCGCACGTTGCGCTGGCTGCTGATCTCCTGGCTGGAAAGCACCACCAGCTGCGGGAAGATGCGGCGCAGATAGCGCGAAAGCATCAGGCGCAGGGACGGGTTCACCAGCAGCACCGGCGGCGCACCGATGCTTTCCTGATGCATCAGCGCATTCTCGGTCTGTTTCATCAGGTTTTCCGCGATGCCAGGCTCGATGGCGCTGCCGCTCTGCGTCGCCTGAATCAGCAGCTGTTCCAGCGACAAGTCGAGGCCGATAACCTGGATATCCTCGTCGCCTGGGAACCACTGGCTGGTAATCGCACGGGCCAGACGAGCGCGCACGCGGGCCGTCAGCTCGTCGGCGTCGCTCTGCGCGCTGGCATATTCCGCCAGCGTATCGATGATGGTGCGCATATCGCGAATTGAAATCCGCTCGGCCAGCAGGTTTTGCAGCACCTTATGCAGCGTGGTCAGAGCGATCACGCCCGGGATGAGATCTTCCACCAGCTTCGGTGAATGCTTCGTCAGCTGATCCAGCAGCTGCTGCGCCTCCTGGCGGCCAAACAGCTCCTCGGTGTGAATGCTGATCAGGTGGTTAATGTGCGTGGCGATCACCGAGCTTGGATCGACCACGGTGTAGCCCAGCGTCTGCGCCAGCTCGCGGTGGCCTTCATCAATCCACAGCGCGGGCAGGCCAAAGGTCGGCTCCACGCAGGCGATGCCCGGCACTTCGCCTTCGGCGCAGCCGGGATTGATTGCCATCCAGCGCTCCGGCATGGTTTCGCCCTTGCCGATCTCCACGCCCTTAAGCAGGATGCGGTAGGCGGTCGGTGACAGATCCAGGTTATCGCGAATATGCACCGGCGGCGGCAGGAAGCCCATATGCTGGGCGAACTTTTTACGGATGCCGCGCACGCGGGTTAACAGCTGGCCCTGCTGATCCTGATCGACCATCGGGATCAGGCGGTAGCCCACTTCCAGCCCCAGCACGTCTTCCATCTGCACGTCAGACCAGGTGGCTTCATTCACCTGCGCCGCTTCGGCTTCCGCCATCGCTTTATCTTCACCGGCAGCGCCCGCTCCGCCGCTCTTCGCCCCTTGCTTTTCTTCGCGTCCGCGCAGCCACCAGGCCATGCCCAGCAGGCCCGCCGTAAACAGCAGAAACACAAAGTTTGGCATGCCGGGGATCATCCCCAGCAGGCCAATCACGCTGGCGGCCAGGAACAGCACGCGTGGTGAGGTAAACAGCTGGCTGACCATTTGCTCGCCCACGTCCTGCTCGTTCACCACGCGGGTGACAACCACACCGGCGGCGGTGGAAATCACAAGTCCTGGGATCTGCGCGACCAGGCCATCGCCGATGGTGAGCAGGGTATAGGTTTCTGCGGCCATGCCGGCGGACATGTCGTGCTGCATAATGCCGATCATCAGGCCGCCGAGCACGTTGATAACCATGATCATCAGCCCGGCAATCGCATCGCCACGTACAAATTTACTGGCCCCGTCCATCGACCCGTAGAAGTCCGCTTCCTGGGTGACCTCCTTACGGCGCTTTTTGGCTTCCTCTTCGCCGATAAGCCCGGCGTTCAGATCGGCATCAATCGCCATCTGCTTGCCCGGCATCCCGTCAAGGGTGAAGCGCGCGCCGACTTCGGCAATACGTCCGGCACCCTTGGTGATAACCATAAAGTTAATGATGATCAGGATGATGAAGACGATGATCCCGATGGCGAAGTTGCCGCCCACCAGAAAATTACCGAAGGCTTCAACTACCTGGCCTGCGGCGTCGGTGCCGGTGTGGCCGTGCATCAGGATCACACGCGTGGAGGCGACGTTCAGCGCCAGGCGCAGCAGGGTGGAAAACAGCAGCACCGTCGGGAACGCCGAGAACTCAAGCGTATTCTGGGTAAACATGGCCACCAGCAGGATCATTATCGACAGCACGATATTGAAGGTGAACAGCAGATCCAGCACGAAGGTGGGCAGCGGCAGGATCATCATCGCCAGAATGGTCATGATGAGCACAGGGCCGGCAAGCACCTGCCACTGCGTCTCTTTCATATTCGGTAAACGTAACCGGGTGGCAATATTGGCCATCACTCTTTACTCTCTTGGGCAAAATCCAGCGCCTCGGGCACCGGGAGGTTTTCAGGGGTTTTAGGGCGCTCGCCGAAGCCTTTACGCCAGCGTTTCAGGCCGTACACCCAGGCCAGCACTTCTGCGACCGCGTTATACAAATCCGCCGGTATCGCTTCGCCAATCTCACAGTGTCGGTACAGCGCTCGCGCCAGCGGCGGCGCTTCCAGCATCGGGATTTTATTCTCCTGCGCCAGCTCGCGAATACGCAGGGCGATCAGGCCACTGCCTTTGGCGACCACTTTTGGCGCGCCCATGCTGCCTTCCTGATATTTAAGGGCCACGGAATAGTGGGTCGGGTTATTGACCACCACGTCCGCGCCGGGAACGTCCGTCATCATGCGCTGCTGGGCCGCGGCCCGCTGCATCTGCCTGATGCGGCCTTTAAGCTGCGGGTCGCCTTCCTGCTGCTTGAACTCGTCTTTAATATCCTGACGGCTCATACGCAGTTTTTTCAGGTTGCTCCAGATCTGATAAATCACATCGAAGGCGACCATCGGAATTAACGACAAAATCACCGCCAGCAGGCAGCCGATAATCAGCGAGCTGATATCGTTGAGCGCCATGCCGAGCGGCTCAAAAATCAGCCGGATAAACTTTTCTTTATTGAGCAGCAGATAGAGCCCGCCGCCGGTCACGGCCAGCACCACTTTCAGCACGGCTTTCACCAGCTCGGACACCATCTGCGCGGAAAACATGCGCTTAATCCCGCTAAGCGGATTGAGCTTCTTCAGGTTCACCTTGAGCGATTTGCCGCTCAGGTTCAGGCCGCCAATAATCGGCGGGGCGGCAATGGCGGTAATAAACAGCCCGAACACAAACGGCAGCAGGGCGAAGAAACCCTCGCCGAGCAGCGAAGAGGCGCGGCGCAGCATATAAACCGGGTCGACCATCAGCAGCCGGTCGAAGGTCAGGCCGTTGTGCAGCAGATGCATCAGGTTGCGCACCAGATGCTCGCCGCTGCCGACCATCAAACCCCAGCCCACCAGCAGCATCAGCAGCGTGGTCAACTCTTTGGAACGGGGAACCTGCCCGTCCTCTCGCGCCTTCTGTTTTCGGTGGGGCGTGGGGTCTTCTGTTTTTTCGCTATCGCTTTCTTCTGACATGATGAGGGTTCAGCGGCCTTAAAAGCCCAGCGATTCCAGCAGATCGTCCACCTGCTCCTGAGAGGCCACGATGCCCGCGGCGGTCGTGTTAATCTGCGGGCCATTTTTAAGCTTCGCGTCGCTGTTAGCGTCGGTTGGCTCAATTTCCTGCATGTTTTCCAGCAGTACGCTGATCAGCTCTTTCTCGATGGACTCAATCAGCCCCATCAGGCTTTGCAATACCTGGCCGGTCAGGTCCTGGAAATCCTGGGCCATCATGATTTCGGTCAGCTGCTGGTTGGTTGAGCGGGTCAGTTCCGGCACCTGCTGCAAATAGTCGCGGGTGTCTTTCACCAGCTCGCGGGCCACTTCCAGCGGCTGCGGGTCGGCAAACCACTCGTCCCAGCGCACGCTTAGCGCATCGGCGTTAGTCCCCAGCGTTTCCTGGAGCGGACGGGCAACCTCAACGCAGGTCAGGGCGCGATCCGCCGCCTGCGACGTTTTGCCCACCACGTAATCCAGCCGGTCACGGGTATTCGGGAAGGCGTCGGCCACCTCCATAATCGCCTGCTCGAGGCCCAGATTTGCCATGCTGTCGCGCAGCAGGCGGGTCAGCTGCCCGATGCGGGAAAAGATGTCTTTAAAGTTATTCTCGCCTGCGCCGTTTGCGTGTGGAGTCATGTTCTTCACCCGAGTTTTTCAAAAATTTTGCCCAGCTTCTCTTCAAGCGTGGCGGCGGTGAAAGGCTTAACGATGTAGCCGTTAGCCCCGGCCTGTGCGGCGGCGATAATGTTTTCGCGCTTGGCTTCCGCGGTCACCATCAGCACCGGCAGTTTGGCCAGTACGGCGTCCTGACGAATAGTTTTCAGCAGCTCGAGGCCGTCGAGGTGCGGCATGTTCCAGTCGCTGACTACGAAGTCGAAGGTGGAAGCGCGCAGCTTGAGCAGCGCGTCCTGGCCGTCTTCGGCCTCCTCGATATTTTTGTAGCCGAGATCCTGCAGCAGGTTACGCACGATACGGCGCATCGTGGCGAAGTCGTCGACCACCAGAAAACGTAAGTTTTTATCCAACATGTTCGTTCTTATCCTGAAATAAATCCTCCAGAGGTCGGGGGAGGTATCCCGCAATCACTAAGCTTTCGTCCGTTTGCTTCTGGTAAAGCTTTCGAGCAGGTGCCGGGCAATATCGTCGAGATCGGCGACCTCGGCGGCGGCCTGAATGGCAATCGCTTCGCGGGGCATGCCAAACACCACGCAGCTGCTTTCGCTTTGCGCCAGGGTATGCGCCCCGGCCTCACGCATTGCCAGCAGGCCACGCGCGCCGTCGCTGCCCATGCCGGTCAGAATCGCGCCGCTGGCGTGAAGCCCGGCGTGTTTTGCAACCGAGTAAAACAGCACGTCGACGGAAGGGCGGTGGCGGTTCACCGTTTGATGAGTGTTGAGCCGGATCCGATAGCCTTTTCCGTGGCGTTCAATTTCCATGTGGTAATCACCGGGCGCAATATAGGCGGTCCCCGCGAGCACCGGTTCGCCGTCGGCGGCTTCCTTGACCGATATGGCGCACAGCGAATTCAGCCGCTGGGCAAAAGAGCGCGTAAAGCCCGGCGGCATATGCTGGGCAATGACGATGCCCGGACAGCTTGACGGCATAGGCATCAGCACGCGGCGCAGCGCTTCGGTGCCGCCGGTAGACGAACCGATAGCCATAATCTTCTCTTCGCCCAGCCGGGGGCTGGTCAACAGGCTGCTTTGTGCCGGAGCGCTGGCCCGCTGGGCCAGTGAAACCTTTGCCGCAGTGCGAATTTTTTCCGCCACCTGGCCCGCCCAGCTGTTAATCGCCTTCGTCTGGCTGGCGTCGGGCTTGGCGATGAAATCCACCGCGCCCAGCTCCAGCGCGCTGAGCGTCGCCGCCGAACCTTTGGCGGTGAGAGAAGAAATCATCACCACCGGCATTGGCCGCAGACGCATCAGCCGGGACAAAAACTCCAGCCCGTTCATGCGCGGCATATCAATATCCAGCGTCAGCACGTCAGGGTTAAACTTTTTAATCAGCTCCCTGGCGGTGATCGGGTCGGGTGCCGTCGCCACCATTTCCATGTCGGGCTGCTGGTTAACCACCGCGCTAATCATGTTGCGCATCAGGGCGGAGTCATCCACGCACAGCACTCGTATCTTGTTCACCCGCGCTTCTCCGTCAGCTCGTAGATCGACTGCCCTCGTAGCCTGAACGGGCTTTTCAAATGGTTAAAGTGTTCCGAATGGCCGACGAACAGCAGCCCGCCGGGCTTGAGCATTTGCGCAAAGCGCTGGATCAGCTGAGCCTGGGTGGCGGCATCGAAATAAATCATCACGTTGCGGCAAAAAATAGCGTCGAACGGGCCGGGCACCTTCCAGTCTCTGTCCAGCAGGTTGAGCTGCTGGTAGTGAATGGCCGCCTGCAGCTGCGGTTTTACCCGCACCATTTCGCTGTGTTCGCCGGTGCCGCGTAAAAAATAGTGGCGCTTTTGTGCCATGCTCAGCGTTTGCAAATCCGCCAGCCGGTAAACCCCGGCGGTCGCCTTTGCCAGCACGTTAGTGTCGATATCCGTCGCCCAGACTCTTGGCCCCGGTACGGGGGCGCCCAGGCACTCGTCCAGCGTCATGGCAATCGAACAGGGTTCTTCACCGCTTGAGGCGGCGGTACACCAGACGCGGTAGCCCGACGCGCGGCTCCTGGCGTGTTCGGCCAATGCCGGAAAGTGGTAAGCCTCGCGAAAAAAGGAGGTTAAATTTGTCGTCAGTGAATTAATAAATACCTGCCATTCCGGGCTGTCGGCGTTCGACTCAAGAATGGTGATGTATTCACTAAAACGGCTTAAAGATAATTCCCGCAGACGACGGGAAAGCCGGTTAAATATCATGTCGCGTTTTTGCTGGCTGAGGACAATGCCCGCTCGCTGATAAATTAACTGGCTTATCCTTTGTAATTCTCGATCTGTCAGAACATCGGACAACTGCGATAGACGTGGCGGCAAACGCAAAGTTTCATTCATGATTTATTTTGACTATGCGGTTAAACCGGCATATTCATCACTTCCTGATAGGCGCTTACCATTTTATTTCTCAGCTGTACGCCGAAATTAAAAGCCACGGAGGATTTCTGCATCGACAGCATCACGTCGTTAAGGCCCACGTCGCTCTTGCCGGACATCCAGTCCTGGGTTTGCTGCTTCGAAGTCAGCTGAGTTTTATTTATTTCATTAATGCTGTTAAATAGCGCGTCAGAAAATCCCGCGCTTTTGTCTTCGCCTTTTAGCGGGCTGGAAGCAAACAGGTTGGCTGAACCCGATATTTTCTGCGCCTGCGAGTGCAATTGATCGAGCACGCCGTTAATTGATGCTGACATTATTTTATTTCCGGATAAGTAATGAATATCACTGCATCAGAATTGCGCAGCTTTTAGTCGGGAAACATCTTAGCATGCCGATAAAATGTAAGAAAAATCCGATAAGCCGTCAGAAGTTTTACCTTATCTCTGCTTAAAAAAAACGCCGCTCAGACGATAATACCCGCCTCAAAATTTCTCCGAATATATTTCCACTCGGTTGCTGCCTGGCTTTAACCGCGGGCCGATACGCAGGCTTTTGCTGCGTGAATATTTCTTACAGGATTACGGCATGAGTGCCACATTAAATGGCTTAAAGAACAATCCCACTGACGGCGTAAAGGCGGCAATTGCCTGGTTTCGTGCCAGCCCGAAGCTGCTGCTGGTCGTCTGCGCCGCCGCGGCGCTATCGGTCATCATTGCCCTGATGTTCTGGGCGAAAGAACCGGGCTACCGGGTGCTGTTCAATAATATTAGCGACGAAGACGGCGGGGCGATTGTCGCCCAGCTTGCGCAAATGAACGTGCCTTACCGGGTCGATTCGCCGGGCGGGGCCATCATGGTGCCTGAAGGCCTGGTGCATGAAATGCGTATGAAGCTTGCCCAGCAGGGGCTGCCGAAAGGCGGAGCCGTGGGCTTTGAGCTGCTCGACCAGGAGAAATTTGGCATCAGCCAGTTCAGCGAACAGGTGAACTTCCAGCGGGCGCTGGAAGGGGAGCTGGCGCGAACGATTGAAAACCTCGGGCCCATCCAGCGCGCCCGCGTGCATCTGGCGGTGCCTAAGCCGTCGATGTTCGTGCGTGAACAAAAGCAGCCTTCCGCTTCGGTCAGCGTCAACCTGGTTCAGGGCCGCTCGCTGGATGACGGCCAGGTCACGGCCATTACGCATCTTATTTCCAGCGCCGTTTCCGGCCTGCCTGCGGAAAACGTCACCATCGTTGACCAGCGCGGCAACCTGCTGACCCAAAGCGGCGCGCGCGGCCTGCAAACCTCGCAGCTCAAATACACCAACGAAATTGAAGCGGACTACCAGCAGCGCATTCAGCGCATTCTGGCCCCGCTGGTGGGCGACAGCAACGTGCGCACTCAGGTGACGGCGCAGATTGATTTCACCGAGCAGGAGCAGACCCAGGAGCAGTACCAGCCTAACGCCGAGCCGGACAAAATGGCGATTCGTAGCCGCCAGTCCAGCCAGTCGGAGCAGGGCAACGGCCGCGGAGCCAGCGGCGTACCGGGGGCTTTGAGCAACCAGCCGCCAACGCCGGCCAGCGCGCCGCTGACC
Source organism: Buttiauxella sp. (assembly GCA_036502985.1). Classification (GTDB taxonomy): domain Bacteria; phylum Pseudomonadota; class Gammaproteobacteria; order Enterobacterales; family Enterobacteriaceae; genus Buttiauxella. The sequence continues at coordinate 43,654 of DASXXQ010000210.1, read as the reverse complement.
CAGCCGCTTAACACGCCGCCTGCGGTACCGGGACAGGCTAACGCCGCCGGAACGGCCAGAGCGGCGGGAACGACAGCGACACCCGGGCAGCCGTTTAACAACCGCAACGATGAAACCACCAATTTCGAGGTGGACCGCACCCTCATTCACACCAAAAACAGCGTGGGCCGCATTCAGCGCCTCTCCGTGGCGGTGGTGATTAACCTGCTGCCAACCGGAGAAGACGGCAAAGCCACGCCGCTTAGCGCCGAGGAACTGGCCCGCGTTAACGCGCTGGTCAAAGAAACCATCGGCTACAGCGCCGAGCGCGGCGACAGCGTCAACATCGTCAACTCCGCCTTCAACGGCGTGACCGAAGAAGCCATGCCGCCGCTGTGGCAGCAGGACCGCTTCCACGACATGCTGATGTCCATGGCCCGCTACCTGCTGATTGCCATTATCGCCTGGATTATGTGGCGCAAGCTGGTACAGCCAGCCTGGGTACGCCAGCAGGAAACCGCCATCAAGCGCATGGAAATGGAGCAGCAGATGCGCCAGGCCGAGCTTGATGAGAAGAAGAAAGTTGCCGAGATGAACGCCAATGCCAAAGCGCAGCGCCGCGTGGATTCCGAACTCAACAGTCAACAGCTGCGCGAGCTTGCCGAGCAGGAGCCGCGGGTTATCGCCCTGGTCATTCGCCAGTGGTTGAATAAGGACCTCAAATCATGAATGCCTGTGACAAAAGCGCCATCGTGATGCTGACCCTCGGCGACGAGCTTGCCGCCGAAGTGTTTAAGCACCTTAACGCTCACGAGGTGAAGCAAATCAGTAGCTCGATGGTCAACATGGCCGGGTTTACCCACGACCAGATGTCCGCCGTGCTGGAAGAATTCAGCCGCGATTCCAGCGAATACGCGGCCCTGAGCCTCAATACCAACGACTACCTGCGCAGCGTGCTGGTGAAAGCGCTGGGCGAAGAGCGCGCCTCGTCGCTGCTCGAAGACCTGCTGGATACCCATCAGGGCACCAACGGCATTGAAACGCTCAACTTTATGGAGCCGCAGTCGGTGTACGACCTGATCCGCGAAGAGCATCCGCAGATCATCGCCACCATCCTTGTCCACCTGAAACGTAACCAGGCCGCTGACGTGCTGGGCAAATTCGACGACCGGGAGCGCAACGACATCATGCTGCGTATCGCCACCTTCGGCGGCGTACAGCCTGCCGCGCTGCAAGAGCTGACCGAAGTGCTCAACAACCTGCTGCACGGCCAGAACCTCAAGCGCAGCAAAATGGGCGGCGTGCGCCCGGCGGCCGAGATCCTCAACCTGATGAAATCCCAGCAGGAAGAGCAGGCCATCGAGGCGGTGCGCGAATTCGACACCGAGCTGGCGCAGAAAATTATCGACGAAATGTTCCTCTTCGAAAATCTGGTGGAAGTGGACGACCGCAGCATTCAGCGCCTGCTGCAAGAGATCGAAAGCGAAACGCTCATCATTGCCCTCAAAGGGGCGGACGAGAAGCTGCGCGACAAGTTCTTCCGCAACATGTCCCGCCGCCAGTCCGATCTGATGACCGAAGACCTGGCTTCTCGCGGACCGGTTCGCCTGTCGCAGGTGGAAGCGGAGCAGAAGACCATCCTGCTGGTGGTGCGTCGCCTGGCCGAAACCGGCGAAATCCTGATTGGGAGCGGCGACGATGCCTACGTCTGATGATTTCAGCGCCCCGCAGTGGCGCAGCTGGCAGCCGGACAATCTGCTGGAGCCGGAAAGCCCGGCGGCTCCGGTTATCCCCACGCTCGACAGCGCCCAGTCGGAAACCCAGCTCAAAGCCGAGCTGGCCCGTCTGCGCCAGCAGGCCGAACAGCAGGGCTTCAGCCAGGGGCTGACCCGCGGTCAGGAAGAGGGCCAGAAACAGGGCTACGAAGCCGGTTTCGAGGCCGGACGTGAAGCGGGCAGGACGCAGGGGATCGCCGATGCTCAGAGCGCACAGCAGGCGGCAATGAAACAGGTGGAAGCGTGGATCACCGCCTTTAAGCTGTCGCTGGATAACCTCGACAGCCTGGTGCCGAGCCGCCTGGTTCAGCTGGCGCTGCACGCGGTGCAAAGCCTGCACGGCAGCGAGCAGGTCAGCAGCAGTAACGTGCTGCTGGACCAGATTAAACGCCTGATGAAGCAGGACGCGCTGTTACAGGGCAAGGTTCGCCTGATTATCAGCCCGGAAGATCAGCCTTTACTGCCGCCTTCGCTGACCGACACGCTGGCGGCGATGGGCTGGGAAATTCACGCTGATCCGCAGATTGCCCCCGGCGGCTGCCGCGTAGTGACGGACGAAGTTGAATTTGATGCCACGATGGAAACCCGCTGGCAAACCCTGTGCCAGCTGGCGCGGGAGGAGCTTTCCGAATGACCCAGCGCCTGAAATCCTGGCTGGAGGCTCTCGACCGCACCGAGGCAAAGCTTGGAGACATCCCCGAGTTTCGCCAATACGGCAAGCTGACCCGCGCCACCGGCCTGGTAATGGAAGCGGTCGGCCTGCGGCTGCCGATCGGCGCGCTGTGTATCGTGGAGCGCCAGACCAGCCACGGCATTATCGCGGTCGAAAGCGAGGTGGTGGGCTTCAAGGGCCAGACGCTGTATCTGATGCCGCTCGAACACGTGGACGGCATTCTGCCCGGCGCGCGAGTTTACGCCCCGGACCCGGATAACGAAGTGGGCAAACAGCTGCCGGTTGGGCCGCACCTGCTCGGGCGCGTGCTTGACGCTCAGGGCCGCCCGCTGGATGGCCGACCTGCGCCCGTTAAAGGGCAGGTGGCCAGCCTGTTTACCGCCTCGCTAAACCCGCTGCATCGCGACCCGATTAAAAAAGTGCTCGACGTGGGCGTGCGGGCGATTAACGGCCTGCTGACCGTCGGACGCGGGCAGCGCATGGGCCTGTTCGCCGGTTCCGGCGTCGGCAAAAGCGTATTGCTCGGCATGATGGCCCGCTTTACCGATGCGGACGTCATTGTCGTCGGCCTGATCGGCGAGCGCGGTCGCGAAGTCAAAGATTTTATCGAAAATATCCTCGGCGACGACGGCATTCAGCGAGCGGTGGTGATTGCCGCCCCGGCCGACGTTTCCCCCATTCTGCGTATGCAGGGGGCGGTTTACGCCACGCGCCTGGCGGAAGACTTCCGCGATCGCGGCCTGAACGTGCTGCTGATTATGGATTCCCTGACCCGCTATGCGATGGCGCAGCGTGAAGTGGCGCTGGCGATCGGCGAGCCTCCGGCGACCAAAGGCTATCCGCCTTCCGTCTTTGCACGCCTGCCGGCGCTGGTTGAGCGCGCGGGCAACGGCATGCCCGGCGGCGGGTCGATCACCGCGTTTTACACCGTGCTGACCGAAGGGGACGATCAGCAGGATCCGATCGCCGACTCGGCGCGAGCGATCCTCGACGGCCATATCGTGCTGTCGCGTCGCCTGGCCGAAGCGGGCCACTATCCGGCCATTGACGTGGAAGCCTCAATCAGCCGTGCGATGACCGAGCTGATTTCCCACGCTCAGTACCGCAAGGTGCAAACCTTTAAGCAGCAGCTTTCGTCCTACCAGCGCAACCGCGATCTGGTGAGCGTCGGAGCCTACGTGGCCGGGAGCGATCCGCTGCTGGATAAAGCGATCCGCGCCTACCCGCAAATGGAGGCCTATCTCCATCAGGCTATCCATGAAAGCTGCCGCTATGAAGAGGCCGTCAGCGGCCTGATGACGCTGTTTCCTGACGTGAAATCCTGACGGAGAGTTTGGTTATGAAAGTCAAAAATCCGATGGTCATGCTGCGCGATATGGCGGAAGACAAGCTCACGGAAGCCGCCCAGGCGCTGGGCAGCGCCCAGCAAAGCTGGCAGCAGGCGGTGAACCAGCGCGACCAGCTGCAGGGCTACGAGAAAGAATATCAGCAGTCGCTGCGCAGCGGCATGATGGAGCGTGGCATGAGCGTGGCGGACCTGGTCAATCATCAGTCCTTCATCCTGTCGCTCAATCAAATCGTCAAACAGCACAGTCAGCACGTCAGCCACTGCGAACAGGCAGTCACGGACGCGAAGACCTGCTGGATTGAAGATAAGCAGCGGCTAAACGCCTTTGAAACGCTGCTCACCCGCCGCGAAACCGCCCGCGAGCTGGCGGAAAGCCGCTATGAGCAGAAACAAATGGACGAGTTCGCGCAACGTGCCGGGCAGAAAAGAGAAATGCTATGAATATTGATATTAACGCGCTGCTTAACGGTAAAACCGCTTTGCCCGGCAGGCCGAATTTTAAGGCCGAGGCGCCCGCAGGCCTGTTTGACGAAGCGATGGACGAGAAGCTGGCGCAGCTGACGATTGCCCTGCCGACGGTGGGAGAAGAGGGGCTGCCCGTTGACCCAAACGCGCCGCTGCTGCCCGTCGATCCGGCTTTGCCGCAGACCCCTGAAGAGGCGACCGGGGACAAAGGTAAAAAAGATGAGGATTCGGCGATTCCCGGTGTGATCACCCTGATGCCGATGGTGATGGAGCAGGTGCCGGAGAGCGCGACGAGCTGGCAGCTTCAGCAGGTGGTGACGCAGGGAGCAGGCGCTCGCGAGGCCGGACCGATTGACGCGCTGCGCAAGGGGAAAGCTCTGCCGCAGCTGGCTGAGGTTGCGGTGAAAAACACGCTGACGGCGGGTGAAAAAGCGGCCTTAACCGCTGAGTCTCAGCCGCAGATGATGAGGGCCATTGCCGCTGAAAAGGCGCAGAACATGACGAACGGCCAGTCCGTCACCGTGGCATTGCAGGACGCGGGCATCGCCAAAACCGCCGATGATTCGCTGCTGGCCCAGACGCAGATTCACGCCTCGCGCCCGGTGCAAACCATGGATGCCGTTCCTCGCCCGGCCTCAATGCAGGCCATGCCTGCGGCAATCCCGCACCCGGTGGGTACGCCAGCCTGGCAGCAGTCGCTCGGCCAGCAGCTTTCGATCTTTACCCGTAACGGCATCCAGAATGCGGAAATAAAGCTGCATCCGGAGGAGCTGGGATCGCTGCAAATCAACATGCGAATGCAGCACGATCGGGCGCAGTTACAGATTATCAGCGAGCATCCGCACGTCCGACAGGCGCTTGAGGCGGCAATTCCGCAGCTGCGCGCCGCGCTGGCAGAATCCGGCGTTCAGCTCGGCCAGACCAACGTCAGCGCGGACTCTTCGCAGTCTGCCGGGGCTAACGCTAACGGGCAGCAGCACGCGGGTAATCAGCGCCACGGCGAGCAGGGAGAAAATATTCACGCTCCTGAGGATGAAAGCCATCACCAAATTTTAACTCGCCCGCTTGCTAACGGTTACGGAATTAATACCTTTGCCTGATGAGCTGAAAAGCCAGCAGGAATGAAATTTTATTGGCTAATTATGCAACTGATTAAATGGTCTACAATGGCGGCCTTATTTAGTCAGGCAGCAAGCTGGCCACCCGGTTTTATTTACAGAGTTTAACGTTCAATGAGTAATAAAAATAAAAAAGCAGCCAGCAAAGGTTCCTCGCGCTCTTTGTTGATGACTTTACTGCTGCTGGTTACCGTCGCAGCCTGCGGGGTTTCCGGCTATGTCTTCTGGGAAATGAAAAAGATGCAGACCGTCAAAGTGGAAGACGGTGAGCATGCTGAAAATCAGGCCGAGAGTGAAAATGCGGCGCACGCTGAGCCTTTATATCAACCGCTGAGCACTTTCACCGTGAGTTTAAAACCCACGGCGGCAGAAAGTGACCGCGTGCTGTTTATTGGCCTCTCTTTACGCCTGGTCGATCAGAAATCCCAGCAGGTTCTGGAAAAATATTTACCGGAATACCGCAGCCGTATTTTTATTATGCTCTCGCAGTTAACTTATGAAGAGCTTGCGACCAATGAAGGCAAGCAGCAGCTTATTGCCCGCATTAGAGATGAAGTCAGCAAACCTCTGGCAACCAATCAGTCAGTTAAGGTCACCGATGTCCTATTTAACGAATTTATTCTGCGGTAATAACCATGTCTGACAGCTTTTTATCACAGGCTGAAATCGACCGACTGCTGAATACCGGCAGCGCGGGAGACAGCAGCGACGAAGCCCAGATCGCACCGCCGCTGGACAATGAGGCGAGGCCTTACGATCCGCACACGCAGCGCCGGGTGATTCGCGAGCGCCTGCATTCGCTGGAGATTATTAACGAGCGTTTTGCGCGCCAGTTTCGCATGGGCTTATTTAACCTGCTGCGCCGTAGCCCGGATATTACCGCCGGGAATATTAAGATTCAGCCGTACCACGAGTTTGCCCGCAACCTGCCGGTGCCGACCAACCTGAATCTGCTGCATCTCAACCCGCTGCGCGGCACCTCGCTGATGGCGTTCTCGCCGGGGCTGGTGTTTATGGCGGTGGACAACCTGTTTGGCGGCGACGGGCGCTTCCCGACCAAGGCCGACGGGCGGGAATTTACGCCCACCGAGCAGCGGGTGATTCACCGCATGCTGACGATGGCCCAGGAGGCTTACGAGTTTGCCTGGAGCACCATCTTCAAAATTAAAACGGAATACATTCGTTCTGAAGTACAGGTGAAGTTTACCAATATCACCTCTTCGCCGAACGATGTGGTGGTGACCACGCCGTTTTCCGTCGAGATTGGCTCGCACCACGGGGAGTTTAATATCTGTATCCCGTTCAGCACCATCGAGCCGCTGCGCGAGCTGCTGAGCAACCCGCCGATGGATAACTCCGGCCAGGAAGATGCGCAGTGGCGCGGCTTACTTGCCAGCCATATGCGTGAAACCGAGCTGGAAGTGGTGGCCCGCTTTGCCGATGTGAATACGCGCCTTTCTAACGTCATGAAGATGAAGATTGGGGATGTGATTCCGTTAGAGAAACAAGAGTTAATTGATGCCAGCGTCGGCGGTGTGCCGGTGTTCACGGCGAAATACGGCTCGGTCAATAATCAATATGCGTTGAAGGTCGAACAGATGATTCGATCGGCATTACCTTCGTTAGATAAGGAGTAATTTCCCATGAGTGACAACAAACTCTCGTCGGGTTCAGATATGAATGACCTCTGGGGTGAGGCGATGAGCGAACAGAATTCAGAGGGAATTACGCAGAACATGTCAGCGCCACAATTTTCTGAAGAACTGAATTTGATTCTCGATATTCCGGTCAAAATGACGGTGGAGCTCGGTCGCACCAAAATGACCATCAAAGAGCTGCTGCGTCTGAGCCAGGGCTCCGTCGTTTCGCTGGACGGCCTGGCGGGCGAACCGCTGGATATTTTGATCAACGGCTATCTGATCGCGCAGGGCGAAGTGGTGGTGGTGTCCGATAAGTTCGGCATTCGTATTACCGACATTATTACGCCTTCCGAGCGCATGCATCGTCTGAGCCGGTAATGAAAACGTCGTCCACTTTGTTAAACGCTGCGGCCGCCAGCGAGCCGGTAGCCGGTGATTCCGTGCTGATGACGGTCTCCGGCGCGCTGGCGCTGATTGTCCTTGTGATGGTCGCGCTGGCGTGGCTGGCTCGCCGCAGCGGTATTACCCGCCGTTTTAACGACGGCAGGCATGAGATTAACGTGGTTTCCAGCCGCTCGCTGGGCTCTCGCGAGCGCGTTGTGCTGGTTGACGTGCAGGGCAGCCGCCTCGTTTTAGGCGTGACGGCTTCTCAGATCACCTGCCTGGCTACGCTTGAAAAGACCGATATGCCAGAAACTCAAGCGCCTGCTCCGGCAGCCGTTGATTTCCCCGCCGTGCTGCAAAAGCTGCGTCAGAAGTACCGCAAGGACTCTTTATGAATCGTCATTCCCTGTTACGCCTCCTGACGCTGGGGGCGGGGCTGCTGCTGCCTGCGGCGGGCGCTCTGGCCGCCAACGGTGACATTATGCTGGCGCGTCCGCAGGGCGATGCGGGCTGGACGCTGCCGGTGCAGACGCTGGTGCTGCTGAGCGGCATCACCTTCCTGCCAGCGGTGCTGCTGATGATGACCGGCTTTACCCGCATCATCATCGTGCTGGGCCTGCTGCGAAACGCGCTGGGTACGCCCACCGCGCCGCCAAACCAGGTGGTGCTGGGGCTGGCGCTGTTCCTGACTTTCTACGTCATGTCGCCGGTATTCAACCAGATCCACAAAGAGGCCTGGGTACCGCTGCAGGAAGACAAAATTACCATGGAGGTGGCGCTGGAAAAGGGCATTCAGCCGCTGCGCGCCTTTATGCTGGAACAAACCCGTGAGAACGATCTGGCGATGTTTGCGCAGATTGCCAAAGCCGGTGAGATGGCCGGGCCGGAAGCGGTGCCGCTCGGTATCCTGGTGCCCGCGTTTATCACCAGCGAGCTGAAAACGGCCTTCCAGATTGGCTTCACCATCTTTATTCCGTTTCTGATTATTGACCTGGTTGTCGCCAGCATTCTGATGGCGCTGGGGATGATGATGGTGCCACCGGCGACCATCGCGCTGCCGTTTAAACTGATGCTGTTTGTGCTGGTCGACGGCTGGCAGCTGATGATGGGGTCACTGGCCCAAAGCTTCTACAGTTAGGGTGAAAAAATGACTCCTGAAAGCGTAATGTCGATTGGCATCCAGGGTATTAAAGTGGGCCTGATGGTCGCCGGGCCGCTGCTGCTCGCGGCGCTGGCAACCGGCCTGATTATCAGTATATTGCAGGCCGCCACGCAGATTAACGAAATGACGATGACCTTTATTCCGAAGATTCTGGTGATTGTCGGCATCGCCGTGCTCCTCGGGCCGTGGATGATGCGCACGTTTATCGAATACACCCGGCTGCTTATCATCAGCATTCCTGCCGTTGTCGGCTAATGGCCTTTTCGCTTCCCCTCGAACAGCTTTACGGCCTGCTGAGCCACTATGCGCTGATTGCTATTCGTATTCTGGCGCTGCTCACGACCGCGCCGGTATTCAGCGAGCACGGCGTGCCAAAGCGCGTGCGGGCTGGTCTGGCGGTGCTGATTGCCGCGCTGATTGGCGGGCAGCTTCCGGAAAGCGACATCGGCCTGTATTCCTGGCAGGGCGTGTGGGTTATCGCTAAACAGATAGTGATTGGCTCGGCGATTGGGCTTGCCATGCAGATGCTGTTTGCCACCGTGCGCATGGCCGGGGAAATCATCGGCATGCAGATGGGCCTGTCCTTTGCGACCTTTTTTGACCCCAGCGCGGGCAACTCGCCGGTTATCGCTCGCTTCCTGAACCTGCTGGTTACGCTGCTGTTTTTGGTGTTTAACGGCCACCTGTGGCTGATTGCCATTCTGGCGGAAAGCTTCCACACGCTGCCGATTAACGACGCGCCGCTGCACGCGGGCGGCTTCTTCTATCTGGTTCAGCAGGCGGGAATGATTTTCCGCGAAGGGCTGATGCTGGGGCTGCCGATAATTTCGCTGCTGCTGTGTATTAACTTCACCCTCGGCCTGTTGAATCGCCTGACGCCGCAGCTGTCTATTTTCGTGGTTGGCTTTCCGCTAACGCTGACCGTGGGGATGATTGCGCTGTCGCTAATTGCCCAGACGCTGGCGCCTTTTTTCGAAAGGCTAATGGCGAAAGGCTTTGATAATCTCGGCACGCTAATTATGGCGTTTATCTAAATCAGACAACTTCTTTAATCATCCGCATTTCTGCGGCCTTATTGCAAAATAAAGCTCGCGCCGCTGGTGATAAAATCACCCGTAATTACATTATTCTTTAATGGTTGTTTCGCGTGAGCTCACTTTATTCCACCTGGCATTATTCCCCCGCTGCAATTGCCTCCGCAGCGCATATGTATCATTTTTCCTGCGCTGATATTTCGCACGCGTCTATCCTCGAAATAGGATGCAGAAGCGGCGATAATTTACTGCGTCACGCGGCTATTTATCCCGAAAGCACTTCCGTGGGCGTGGATATCGATGCGGACCGCATTGCCACGGGCGTTAAGCGGGCTGAAGAACAGCAGCTGAGCAATATTCATCTCTACTGCATGGGGCTCGGGGATTTACTCTCCATCGACGTCGGCAAGTTTGATTTTATTATTCTGCCGTCGCTTTATGCCCTGCTGGACGGCGCTTCGCGCGAGGCGCTGCTCGACTGGTGTGAACGCCAGCTGAGCGACAGCGGCGTGATTGCCCTGCGCTGGAATACCCAGCCCGGCGCGCGCGCCAATAAAATCCTCCAGCAGGCGATTGGCTTCCACGCCCGCTACGCGCAGACCGAACAGGCCTGGCTGAGCAGCGCCAAGGCCATGCTCTCGTTTATGGAAATGGCGGATCTCGAAGGCAGCCTGAAAGAGCAGGTGGCCGAAACGCTGCACCTGACCGACGCGGAGCTGCTGGCGCAGTATCTGGAAGAGAGCAACGACGCCAGCCTGCTGACCGAATTTGCCGCGGGCATTGAGGCCAGCCGCCTGCGCATGCTGGGCGAAGTCGCCCCGCAGTATGAAATGCCCCGCCACTACGGCGAGAAAATTGAAAGCCTGACGCTGGCCGTCTCCACGGGCAAAGATCGCATTCAGATCCAGCAGTACCTCGACTTCGCCGTACAGCGCAGCGAGCGTTTTAGCCTGCTTATCTCGCAGCAAAATAAGCGCTCGCTGAGCGACAGCCCGGATCTCGAGCGGCTTGAGGACATGCACTGGGCGGCCAGCTACGCGCTGACCGACGATGAGAACCAGCGCATCACCCGCTTTAGCGATAAGGTGGAGACTTCGAACCCGGAGATCCGCCGCGTGCTGGACTGGCTGGCCGCCGCCTGGCCGCGCAGCCTGAGCACCGAACAAATCATCCACCACACGCTTGAACCTGAAAAGCCGGAGGATCACCGCGAGATAATCCTCAGGGCGCTGCGCGAGCTGTATGTGAACAAACCGCCGCTGCTTTACGTCAGCATTTCTCCGTCGCCGTACAACACCGATCGCCGCAAAAGGCTGGAGCTGAACTGCACCTTCAGCGATAGCGAAGCGGCGGGCGGAGCCTTTTGCGCCCGCACCAACTGGTGGGGCGAGCGGCTGGCCTTTAAGCGCGAGGAGTTTGCGCTGTATGAAAAAGGGCTGAAAATCGACGGCGAGCAGGAGGCCAAAACGGCTATCGAACTGGCCGGGAAGGGGCTGATTAGCGGCAGCGCGCTGAGCTGGGCGCGGCTGTGGCAGGGCATATACCGCCACGGAGGCAATGCTCTGCTGGAGGGATGTCTGCGGACTTATTTACTGGCTATTTCACCGGTCGAGCGCGGCGGCATGCTCAGCGAGAGCGAAGGGCGCAGCATTGTATCGGCAAAACCTAAAGAGACGGTGAACGTCAAAAAGGCGCGCCAGGCGGAAGTTTTACTCTCCAGCGGCCAGGTTGCCCTGGCCAAAGAGAAAGTGCTGGAGCTGATGGACGACAATCCTGAGGACATGCGCTTTCTTATCCTCGCTGCGGATACCTTTAAGAAAAGCGGCGAGTACGATCTGGCCTTAAATATTATGGGCAAGCGCCTTAGCCTGGACGGCGATTACCTCACCAAGCTTGAACAGCTGGGGTATATCCTGGCGCAGCGCGATGAAGGCTCGGCTACCGCAAAGCTTATTTTCCAGTACCTGATTAAAAATAACGATCGGCTGAGCATTTACTGGCAGACCCTGTCGGCTTTTTATAATGCGAAACGCCAGCCGATCGTTGAAGAATACTGTCTGTCCACGGCTATTGATCTTAATGAAACAAATGCGGTGGGCATGCTGCGGTTAGCCACATTGCTCAGCCATATTGGCCGGCTCGAAGAGGCGAAGGCCCTGTGTAACAAGACGCTGGCCTTGCCTATCAAAGGAAAAGACCGTTCCGCCGCTCAGGCGATGTATTTGTTCATTTTATCCCACGACTCGGCCATGCCGGCTCAAGAAAAATTCCTCCAGCACGTGGAGTTTGGCAGGCAGGCAAAAGCGTGGGCAAGCAGCGTGGGCCGGACGTGGCAGACGGTTGAACGTGACCCTGCGAGTGCAAAAATCCGCATTGGATTTGTTTCCGGGGATCTTAACGATCACCCGGTCCACCTGTTCGTGTACCCGGTGTGGAGGGCGCTCAGCCGCGATAAGTATGAGCTTTGTGTTTATGCTACCGGCAAGCAGGACCCGGTTGCCGATCTCTATAAAGACTCTGCAACCCTGTACCGTAACGTGATTGGCCTGAGCGAACACGAACTGGCGGGGCAAATTGCTGCCGACGGCGTCGACGTGCTTATCGATCTCTCTGGCTACACCAACGGGCATCGGCTGCTGACTTTTGCGCTGAAGCCCGCCCCGGTACAGATGTCGTGGATTGGTTTTGTCGGCACGACCGGCTTACAGGAGATGGACTACTACGTGATGGCCGACGGCCTGGCTGCCCCCGGTGAGCTGGATAGCGTCTTCACCGAAAAGCTGGTTTCCCTGCCCAGCGCGAAACTCTTTGAATACAGCCCGCTGGCTCCGGCAGTGAACGAACTGCCCGCGCTGAAAAATGGCTATCTGACGCTGGGCAACTTCAACCGTCCGCAGAAGCTAACCGCAGCAATACTCGACTGCTGGGCAAAGATTCTTATCGCCTTGCCAAATGCCCGCCTGCTGTTTGGTTTTATGGCCGACGACCAGATGATTGCTCATTACCGGGAGCAAATGACGCAGCGTGGCGTAAGCCCTGAGCAGCTAGATTTTCGCAACCGCTGTAGTTTTGTGGACTACCTGGCGATGCATAACGAAGTGGATATTCTGCTGGATTCCCATCCTTATTCGGCCGGGACGACGGCGCAGCATGCTTCATGGATGGGTGTCCCGGTTGTGACAGCTTATGAAGGGTCGGCCGTTTCACGTACTTCTACCTCCACGATGCGCACTTTTAATCTGCACGAATTTGTTACCTCCAGCCTGGAAGAATATGCGCAGAAGGTTATCGAGCTGAACGGCCGCTACGAGTATCTGAATACCCTGCGCCTGACGATGCGCGAACGTATTCTGCGGCGTGAAAAGAGCCACGGCCATAACGCTTACTACTTCGAGAAAATGATTGATGCCGTCTGGCAGCGGCACCTGAACGGTGAGGCTCCCGAGCCGCTGTTTATCGAAGATGAACACCGCTGGGAGAACACTCATGCTGTCTGAAAAGAAAACCTACGTCACCCGGCCGCTGATGCCCGCGCTGGACGAGTTTATTCCCTATCTCGAGCAGATTTGGGAAAATCAGCAGCTAACCAATAACGGACCGTGTCATCAGCAGCTTGAGCGCGAGCTGGCGGAATATCTGGGCGTGGAGCATCTGTGCCTGTTCTCCAACGGTACCATTGCGCTGTTGACCGCGCTTCAGGCGCTACGCGTGACGGGGGAGGTCATTACCACGCCTTACTCCTTCGTCGCGACCGCGCACTCCCTGCTGTGGAACGGCCTGACGCCGGTGTTTGTCGACACCGAAGCGGACGGTTTTAATATCGACGCCGATAAAATCGAGCAGGCGATCACCACCCGCACCACGGCGATTCTGCCCGTACACTGCTACGGTATTCCCTGCAATACGGTGCGTATTCAGCAAATTGCCGATCTGTACGGCCTGAAGGTTATTTACGACGCCGCGCACGCTTTTAGGGTGCAGCAAAATTCCAGCAGCGTGCTGCTTGAGGGTGATTTGTCGGTATTAAGCTTCCACGCCACCAAGGTGTTTAACACCATTGAAGGCGGGGCGATTATCTGCCACGACGCCAGCATGAAGCGGCGCATCGACCTGCTGAAAAACTTCGGCATCGCCGATGAAACTACGGTAGTTGCGCCGGGAATCAACGGCAAAATGAACGAAGTGCAGGCGGCCTATGGCCTGTTACAGCTCCGGCATATTGATAAAGCTATTGCCGATCGCGCCGAAGTTTATGCCCGGTACCTGGCGGGCCTGACGGGAATTAAGGGGATTACCGTGCCGGCTATTCCGCAGGGGCTGGAATGGAACTATGCCTATTTCCCAATCCTGATGGAAAAAGATTATCCGCTGACCCGCGATGAATTATATGAGGCGTTAATTGCGCGCAATATTATTCCGCGCCGCTATTTCTATCCGTTAATCAGCAGCTTCCACATGTATAAACATGCCCAGGGCGCGCAGAGTGAAAACCTGCCTAATGCACATCGCGTGTCGGATAACGTTATCTGCCTGCCGTTTTATCCCGGCCTTGAAGAAAGCGTATTAAGCAAGATTGTAAGTATTATTCGCAGTTACGCTGGGTAAAGTTAAAACAAACCCGCCGGTATTCAGGCGGGTGAGTTAACGAATGGATTGTTCGAGCAGCAGGGGATTACGCTTTCTGCTCTTAATTTTTATAGCCGGTGAGCCCGCGTAAATTGACCACGCATCCGTATCAGCGGTGACAAAGGAGTGGGCGCCTACCGCCGAGCCTTCGGCAAGATGAACATTCGGCATCAGGCTGGACTGCGAGCCCACAATGGCGTGGCGGCCAACGGTGACCGTCCCGGATTCCACGTTGGTCAGACTGGCCGGCACCATTGGGTTGGTCATAAATTCCCCGCTGTAGTCATCGCTGCGGGTATAGATTTTTACGCCGTGGGATAAACAAGAGAAGTCATGCATGATGACGCCGGAACTGGCCAGAATAGTGCAGGTCCCGCCGATATGAATCCATGAGCCAATCGTCAGAAATCCTTCGCCCGCCGCGACAAGCGTTGAAAATCCGTCAATTCTGACATTATCGCCAATGGTTATATTTTCAAGGCCGACGATGGTGCAGTTTTTGGCAACCCGTACATTTTTGCCAACGGATTTAATGCCTGCTTCTTTGAGGTGCTCTTCGGTGTAATAGCCTGGGTTAAATCTATCCATATTTCGGTTCGGCCTGCTGAAAAAACATCCCTGTATTTTAAAGCACTCCTCGCTTATTCAGTTGTCCGGTAAGTGAACACCTCTGACGCTAATCGTCTCAGTTAATGCACAGTACGCGCGGCACGGTTTCCGTGCCTGACGCCAGCACCTTCCCCTCAAGCAGGTAAAGCGAGCTGGTGCTGGTTTCTCCCGGCTGAATATGCGGGAAAACGTACTTGGTCACCTCGGCATCGCTGCTCTGATCGCCCAGCCTGCGGCTCTGGCTGGTCACCGTGGTGCGCATAATATTTTTTTCCAGCGTGCCGGTGAAGCGCACCTCGCGCAGTACCGGAATCGGGCTTTGGCTTGGCAAATCGCCCTTATAGTGATTTATCGTACCGATATATACCGTGCGCCCCTTGTTAATGCCTTCGCGGTAGAAGCGATAAACGCCGCGCGTCAGCGTCCAGCTATCTTTATCAATGGCGTAATACGACACCGGCGCCGTGCAGGTTGCCTTCACGGGGTAGAACATCATCTCCTTGATCAAAAATCCTAGCAAAGCCACCACAAACCCCCCTAAAAACAGCAGCGTAGTGGGGGATTTAATGGTACCTAAAATAGTACGATTCACAGTTATTCTCCGAATCCTGAAGGGGGGCGATACAGGCGATGAGCCCTAAAAACTTGGCGTTTTGGCCGACGGTAATATACAGGTGATTGGCCTTTTCACTCTTTGCTTCGCGTTTGAGGGCGTATTCGCTATACAGCTCAAGCGTGGTTCGGATCATATCCCCATCGGACTGATGATCGGCTGGGATCCAGACTTCGGTGCCCGCAGGCGCACCTTCGCCGGTCCAGCGGGTAAAAATGACGTGATCGGGCGCGACTTTCACCATCCAGCCTATCAGCAGCGCAACCAGCGTGCCGAGCACCAGCCCGCCGAGAGCGCCAAAAATACGGCGCTTCCAGACGGGCGGCAGGAAGGGTTTTCGTCGTGGGGCTGGAGCGGGAGGCGGAGTGGATAGTTCGGAGGGGGTTGCAACGGGCTCGGGCTGGGGGATTTCTTCGCTTTGGGCGGGCCGGATGATGTCGTTCAGGCTGCCGTGGGATTCACGAATAATCAGCCGGTAGCCGCTCCGCGTTACGGCCAGCAGCGTAATACTGTCCTGCATATCAAGCGATACCAGCGCGCGGCGGATTTTATTGATCATCACGCGGATGCTGTTTTCGGTGACTTCGACCCCCGAATTGCGCCAGCCCACGTCCATGAGCTGTTCCTGAGACAGGACATCTTCGCGCGCTTCCACCAGCGCTTTAAGACAGTTACAGGCTGAAACGGGGAGCGTCACGCTTTTGCCGTCGTGAAGGCGAGACAGCGTTCGTGCCTGCAGATCGAGGGTGGCTGAAGTGCCAATTGCAATATTGTTAAGCATAGTTAAACGATTCTTCTCAAAGAAAAAAGTAAAGCATTCATGAAGGTGCTGTTTTTTTTAGCGAAATGGAGTCTTCCTCTGTGATGCTCTGATGTTGCTGCCTGTTTTTATGACTTATTGCTTTGTTTTTCAAGTGATTCTGATGTGATGGCTTATTAATATTAAGGTTATTAATTTTCGTTCTGCGGCTTGCATTTTGCTCGCCGTCTGGCTGGTTTTCATTAATAAAGTTAACACCCCTTCGTATGGACGCCAGTGACTGAGCCCGTCGGTCAGGCAGAGCCATAAGCGCATATAATTACTATAGACTGCTGGAACTTAGCCTGTGCAGTCGGATGAAATTTAACCCACTCGGAGTAGGGCTATAGTTTTATTAGAACTAAAGCTATGTAACCACATAAAGGGCATTAAATATGCCTGTTAAGCAAGTTTCATAATATTTTAATTATATTAATTTTACCGACGAGTACCAGATATTTAGGTGCTTTGGTTGTGCCCGTGTTGCAGGTCGTTATACTTGACTGGATTTTTTTGAAATTCTAAGCCTCATCTTTCTTGAATAATATCCACAGTTATTTTCACTGGCTTAATAATGTCAGCGTGGGGCATTTTTAGACAGCAAGGACGCAACATGCGCAAAATTAATTTTTTACTCCAGACTTCTGCAAGTTTATCGGATGTTCCGCTCGTCATAGCGCGTATTGCGCTGGGCGTATTTTTCTTTGCTACCGGCTTTAACAAATTGTTGGTGGTCGAAAATCAGCAGCTGATGCTCGAAACTATCACCGCCGCGGGCATTCCTTTTCCCGGAATGATGGCGGTATTCGTCTCGTTCTGTGAATGCCTGTTTGGTGTCACGCTGGCCGCCGGGATTTTTACTCGCCCGAGCGCGCTGATTTTATTTGTTATTAGCTTCGTTGCGCTGCTCACGGTGGGGATCGACAGCATTCCGCCGGGTATCAATCTGTTGACCTGGTATAGCTGGCTGCTGTATCTCCCCGAAACGCTGTATATGCTGATCTGCCTGATACTGATGGTCCGCGGCGGCGGCGGTTTGAGCGTCGATCTATGGCTGATTAAAAAGCGGCCTGTTTCCGGCAAAGTGATTTTTACCAGCGTTTGACCTCCGCCGGTCACTAATGGCCGGTTTTTAACGGTTTATCACCCTGCATTTCCCCTGCCTGCGTTCGTCAGTCATAATAAAATAGTGCTTTTGATGGCAGCGTTTTTCGCGGTCTTTCATCCTCTCAGAGGCACGTTTTATGATGATTCTCATCGTTATCTCCATTCTCCTTTTCTTCCTTGCCGTCGTGGCAATTAATTACATCGTCGTTCCGAATATCGTCAAAAAAGAAGGCGGGCTGGTGCGCACCAAAGTGGACGAGCTTGCCGCCCATCTTAGCGAGCAGCTAAGCCGCGTCGAGGCGCGACAACAGGGCGTAATGACCAGCGCGGCTGGCGGCAGCTTTGCCACCGATCCACCCTGGTCGATAACGCTTGGCCGCTATCGCTATGCGGATTTAGGGCGACTGGCAAATGACGTCCGGCCACAGGAGGCGACAAGCTGGCAGGAAGGCGGCCTGGCGCAGGCCTTTACGCCGTGGCTGATCCCCGTCGTTCCTGAAAATATCGCCGGCTTCTTTAACTCTGTGGTGAAAGAAATGGGCGAGCGAATAGGGGGCCGGGTGTGGATCGTCGAAACCAGCGGTGCCGTCATAGGTGAAGCCACCGAGTCGGACGAGCAGCCAAAGCTCCAGTCGCTTAACGATTTCTCGTTGCCAATGGCAACGCCACTGCGCCGCCTGCTGGCCCAGGGCGGGGACGATGTTCGTCAGACGCATTTTCTGACGGCCAGCGGAGAGCACACGCTGATTGTGCAACCCGTCTCTACCACCAGCTGGCTATTAGCCATGGATATTCCCACCCGCCAGCTCGGCCAGCTAAACGTCCAGGCGCTGAAGGGCTCTTACCCCCAGTCCCTGCTGCTGATGGTGGCCAGCCTGACGCTCACCCGGCATTTTACCCACCGGTTGTCCTCGCTGATGCAGGCCATCTCAACGTTTTCGCCGCTTTCCGACTTAGATTTCCACGGCAGAACAAAATCCGTGCAGGGACAGCTGGCAGGCCAGTTTCAGCAGTTTATGGATGCTTCCTGCGCCATTGCCAGGGGAAACCAGGCGCTAATCGATCTCAGGCTGATGGCTAAGCAGCCGGATGAAGACCGCGTGGCGCTGCTGGCCGACAGTGCAGCGCTGGTGGTGCAGAAAATGCGCGGTATTCACCAGGCCGCGGTGCAGCTGGCCGCAAGCTGCGGAGCCATTATGCAGCTCGCGGGCTGGGTTGAAAAATTGGCTCTGGATAGCCCGGTTTCCGCCGCGGATGAACGGCAAGCTCAGCGGCTTAGCGTTGCGCATGCGGCCCATGAGCTGGCCCAGCAGAGCGGCCGGGCTATTCAGGATATTCGCTTAGTCATTGCCAGCGTGCTTCCCGGCAAAGAAACTGAGCTACAGCAGCTTGAGCAGGCCGATGAAACCATGCAGGCGCTACGCGGTAGTATGACAAGCGTTGCCGCGCTTATCGACGATCTTTCCGGTGGTGATAAAGACGAAGCGGAGCTGGAGGAAGCAAGCGTTTTACCGCAGCTGGCCCGCCATAGTGAAGTGCTGATAGCCGAAACCTACAGGGCTATCCGGGAGCTGAAAGCTGTATCGCACGCGCTTCGCCCCTGATTTGAAGGCCTGACGATATCGTGCGGGGCGGCTGTTTTCACCGCCCTGCTTTAGCCACTTCAGCAGTCCAGGCGCAACGCCGGTTCGCAAACGCTTCCGGTCGGCAGGCATAAAAAAGCCCTCCCCGAAGGGAGGGCCAAACGCTCGTGAGTCAGAACTGCTGCGAGCGAAACTGAGGCGTGAATCCGCTATTAACGCAGCAGGCTCAGCACGTTCTGTGGAACCTGGTTAGCCTGACCCAGTACGGTCACGCCAGCCTGCTGCAGGATGTTTGCACGGCTCATGGCAGAAACTTCTGAGGAGAAGTCAGCGTCCAGGATACGGGAGCGTGCTTCGGTCATGTTGTTCACGGTGGTGTTCAGGTTGCTGATGATGGAACCGAAACGGTTCTGCACCGCACCCAGACCGGAACGGAAGCTGTCGACCTGCGCCAGAGCGGCGTCCAGCGTTTTCAGTTTCTCATCGTTCATCGCGCCAGCGGTGCTTGCTTCAACCGCCTGGAAATCTTTGGTAGACATCGCGGTACCGGCTGTTGCGGTAAAGGTGGTGCCATCAAACTCCAGGTCTACGGCTTTACCGGTACGGTTGCCGTCAGCGTCAACGTGAACGGCGTAGTAGGACATGTTGCCCGCGCCGTCGTCCATGCCGAACAGCTGCATGTTAGCTGCGGAAGCTGCATCACCGAACACCTGGTTAGCAATTTCATCCAGGTTTTCTGCCGACAGCTTCATGGAAGTGGTGGCTGCGCCTGTACCGTCATCAACAGCGATCTCTGCGCCTGCTTTATAGATAGCGCCAGTGCCGGTAATCGCGCTCTTATCGGTCAGCAGGATATCTGTATCGACGGATGACAGCGCTTCGCCTTTGGCTACTGAACTAAAAGTGCCATCATCTTTAGACGTGATCTTCACTTCGGTTGCCGTTTTGTTTGCGATATCGTAAGCGTAGGTTTTCATGTCAGAACCAGCGCCAACGCTGAACAGCGTAATATCCGTTGCTTCGGTACCTGCACCAACCGCTGTAGCAATAGAGCTTAAATCCCCAGCGCTCACGTCCATCGCAGTGAAGCCACCACCAGCAACATTGTTTGCGCTGATTTTGTCGCCACCTGAAACTTCAGCCCCGGAGGTGCTCAGCGTCGGTGCATCCAGCTTGCTGCCTTTATTCAGGGAATCTACAACGCTAAAGCCGTCGATGCCCAGTTTTTCCAGGTCCATAGCCGGCAGGTTGATGTCGATGGTCTGGCCATCTTTTGCGCCGATCTGGATTTTCAGCTGGGAGGTAGAGCCGTCCAGCACGTTCACGCCGTTGAACTCGGTATCTTTAGCGATACGGCCGATTTCCTGCAGGCGCGCGTCGATTTCTTCCTGGATGGACTTTTTATCAGACTCGGAGTTGGTGCCGTTCAGCGCCTGCTCGGTCAGACGACGAATGTTCAGCACGTTGTCGTTGATTTCGTTCAGCGCGCCTTCAGTAGTCTGCGCCAGGGAGATACCGTCGTTGGCGTTACGCGCCGCCTGGGTCATACCTTCAATGCTGGCGGTGAAGCGGTTGGTGATTGCCTGACCCGCCGCATCGTCCTTAGCGCTGTTAATACGCAGGCCGGAAGACAGACGCTGAATCGCGGTGCCCAGGGAAGCCTGAGATTTGTTCAGGTTAGTTTGAGCCATCAGGCTCAGTGAGTTGGTATTAATGACCTGCGCCATAATTAAATCCTCATTGATTGTTTGTGCTGTAGAAAGCTATTAAGCATATGCGTCCGTTGTTGCGCATAACTTAGCTATCGGTGGCAGTAAAAAATCACTGAAATATTTTTTTGAAATTATTTTTAATGTCGATAATTGCGCTCATAATCGTGCGCAATTCATTTGTTTAAGCTAGCGAGGTAATTTTATTTCTATTTAATGGCGAGAAAAGAGCGCCACAATGATATTTGCCCTGCGCGAGCGTTGTCGGCGGGAATGTAAAAAATTAAACTAAATGGTAAACGCCCCGATAGTCATTAGTGATACCGACACTTATTTTACAGACAGGAGAAAACCATGGCCGGATTTTCAATGCCAGGGCTGGGCTCAGGCGGCGCGCTGGATATTCCAGCAATGCTCGAACAGATTCAGAAAGCGGAAGAAACGAAACTTAATCCTTACCTCAGCAAGAAAGCCAGCTATACCAACCAGGTTTCGTCCTGGGGGAAGATCTCCAGCTCGCTGTCAGCTTTAAATACCAACCTCGGTAAGATTGAGAGCGAAGGTTTTCGCGGCGTGAGCGTGGGCACCAATAAGGCGTTTAAAGCGACCGCCGCGGCGGGGACGTTGCCCGACAGCTTTGAGGTTATCGTTGAACGACTGGCCAAAGCGCACAAGATTGGCACCGCCGAGCAGGACAGCAAGACCGATCAGCTGGGCGATACCAGCCGGGCCGAACGTACGCTGAAAATTACCGTTGACGGTAAAGAGACTGAAATCACGCTCGCCAAAGATGAAACGTCCCTTGAACAGATTGCCAAGAAAATCAACGCCTCGAAAGGGGATGTTAAGGCTTCGGTAAGGGCCGCTGAAGGCGGTGGCTATACGCTGGTGATGACCTCGAATAAAACGGGTGAGGACGGGGAGATCAAAGTTGAGGTCGAAGGCGACGACACGCTTAATGACGTGCTGAACTACGATCCGTCAAAAGAACCGGCTGACCCAGCAGATCCTTCACCTAATAAAATGAATACCGTGGCGGCCGCGCAGAATGCGGTCATCGTGGTGGACGGCGAGAGAACCAGCCACAGCAGCAATACCATCACCTCGGCCATCGACGGTATTACGCTGGTTCTTGATAAAGAAACGGAGAAGGACGCGGCGGGTGAATACGTTATAGAAAATCTGGTGGTGAGCGCCGACAACAGCAAGCTGAAAGGCGCAATTGAAGAATTTGTGAAGCTCTATAACGCCTTTATTAGCGAGTCCAGCAGCGCCAGCGCGTGGAAAGCGCCCGAGGAAGGCAGCAGCGGTCCTAATCCGGCTAACGGCGCGTTAATGGGCAACGGCACGCTCCGCCGCCTGACCAGCGAAATGCGCGAAATTGCGGTCGGCAGCTACGGCGAGCTGAGCGAAAAATTTTCATCGCTGGCCGAAATGGGCATCAAGGTTGAGGTGGACGATGCGGGCACCGGCAAGCTAACCATCGACAGCAAAAAGCTTGAAGAAGCGATGAAAGAGAACCCGGAAGATCTTGAAGCGCTGTTCCTTGGTAAGGACGGCAAGGAAGGGATCTCTGACAAGATGCAGACCCTGATTAAATCCTATATTGGCGATAGCGACGCGATCCCTAAGACCACGGGCATCATCAAAAACACCACCAAGGGGCTGGAAGAGCAAAACAAGCAGGTGGCCGAGCGGATCGCCCAGATGACCAAAATGATTGACGCCACCATTGAGCGCAACCGCAAAGACTTTGAGCGCCTGGATCTGGCGATGAGCAAAATGACCAGTACCCAAAACCAGCTCACCGGTCTGCTGGCGAGCTTCAGCTAACGCTTTTCTCATTACTCACCACGTACGCCGGGTGCTGTGCACCCGGCAGGAAGCACATCATGTACAGCAAAACGGGCCAGAGCGCGTACGCGCAGGTCTCTTTAGAAAGCCAGGTGGCGGGCGCGACCCCGCACCAGCTGATCACCCTGCTATTAGAAGGCGCGGTCAGCGCCATGGTGCGGGCCAAAATCTATTTTGAAACGGGCAATATCGCTAAGCGCGGGGAAATGATTTCGCGGGCGATCAACATCATCGACAACGGCCTGCGCGCGTCGCTCAACCACGAAGTGGGCGGCCAGGTGACCGAAGAGATGGAAAGCCTCTACGAGTACGTTTCCCGTAGCCTGCTGCTGCTGAACCTGGAAAAGAAGCCGGAAGAGCTGCCGCACCTTATTGAAATTATGAATAATCTTTCCACTACCTGGAAAGAAATTGAACCCGCGAAAAAGCAGGTGAACCATGCCTAAAAGTATTGCCCGCGAACTGCAGGCCGCCAGCCGCTTGAACAGCAGCCTGATGACGCTCACCGGCCAGGGAAAATGGGACGAGTTTATTGAAGCGATGACGGAATATGTGGCGCTGATAAGCGAGATTATGGCCTGCGACAGCGAAGATCTTTCCCCGGAAGAAAGCGCCGCCTTGAAGCAGGTGGTTGAAAGCCTGCTGGAAAACGAAGCGGTCATGATGCAGCACATGCGTTCCCGCCTTGACGTCCTGCGTCACGAAATGACCCACATCAATAAAGGCAAAGCGATAAGCACCGCCTATCTCGAACCTTTTACCTCCTTCCCGCGTTAAACTCCCTTTCCTCGTGATTAGTCTTTTCTGTAGGGCGGATAAGCGACAGCGACATCCGCCTTTCGGTGAATAAAAACTAAAAAAAAGCCAGCGGATAAGCTGGCAAAGGATGGTATTAAAGGAAATGAATTATACGCTGATATTATAAACGCGGCCGGTGGTGGTGGAGCTGGCTTCTCCGCCCGCGCCGTACAGGTTATTCCCGCCGCCTGCTGATTCGACGACTTTTTTAAGACGCTCATTTCTCTTCACGTGCATCGACAGTAATTCTTCGACCTTCAGGTTCAGGTTTTTGGTGTTCTGGACGGTCTGCGTCACCTGCTGCCAGCAGGTGAAGAGTTTAGTCTGGTGCTTATAAGGAGCGGAGACCTTCAGTTCCAGCTCTTCCTGTTGGCGCAACTCGTCATAATATTGAATGGTCGACAGCAGCTGGCTTTTATTATCCGTAAGCACCTGGAGCGAGACCGGGTTGATTTGCGGGCGGTTCAATTGATTGACTTCTTCAATCATAATCGCCTCCAGCTCATCAAGAGACGTTTTCATTTGCGACAGTATTGGGAAAAGCTTATCCATAATTTAAGGCTCAATAATTAACTAAATTGAAAAATATCCTGCACCAGCGCGCGGGCTATTTTCTCCGGTTCAATCGGTAATTCCCCGGCCTGCAAGGCCGTGCGCAGGGCGGCCACGCGTTCGTAATCCACGTCACGACTGCTGTCCGTTTTAATCTGCTGGGTCAGGCTGCTTAATCTCACCTGGGTTTTGTCGTCGGCTGCACCGGTAATCTGCGGCTGCCCCGCATCCTGATTCTGCGGGCGGGTACGCATTTCCTGAGTCGCGGCGATGCTGTTAACAGGTGCGGCTGGGGTTGTACGGTCGATGCTCATTGTTATCCTCGCCTGGTCAATAGGGGCGCGTTCTGCGCGTATACCTTACTCATCGGTGCCGCGCAAAATCACTAAAATATTTATTGTAAAGAGAGCAGCACCTGGCCGTCGGCGTTAACCCGACCGCTGACGGTTTGCCCGCTTCGGGTCTGCACTTTTAGCGTGTCGTTCACCGCGGCGTTCGACAGCGCCTTGCCCTGGCTGCGCACGGAAAAGCCGTCTCCGGCGGCAATCACCTCGACCTGCTGACCGGCTTTCAGCCGCCACTGCTGGCGGAGCTGATTGCTGCGCACCGGCTGGCCGGAAGCTACCGCGCGGGTGAGCGTCTGGCCGATAATCTGGCCGGGATTAAAAATCAGCCCGGCGGGCTGGCGCTCAACGGAGCCGGTATGGGGTTCAATGTCGCCGGGCTGAATCACGCTTCCTGCCGCAAGATTATTTTTCGCCACCCACCAGGTGCCCCGGGCGCTGACCTGAATCTGTACGAAGTGGCGACGGGATTCACACTGCGCGAGGATGCTGCGCTTGCCGGTCAGCCGCGGGTCGTTTCCGGCCAAAGAAAGCTCGGGGTTAGGACAGATGGCCGCCAGCTGCTTCGCGGGCGTTAAAATGGTCGCGACCTGAACCACGCCGTTCTGTTCGCCTTGCCCGGCGCGTTTTTTCAGCAGCTCTTCTATTTTTATCCGCAGCCGCTGCTCGCTATCCTGGGCGGTGTTGGTGCTGGCATACGCTGGTGCGCTCAGACACAGCGCCAGCAAAGTGAGGCGGGGAAATAAAAACATAATGATTGCCTGCCTTAATAAAATACGCGTAAATTAATGGAGTAAATTCTGCTGTTTAAATTATAAACCAATCACCATTCATCTTAATGCGCTAAATGCCGTCACTTTTGCGCGCAATTTAATTGCTACGCATTTTATTTTCTCAATATTCCGATTGATTTCGCTAATTGCGTTTATTTCTGTCAGGTCTTTGCAGTGTAATATTTAACCCGCGCTGACTAAAATGTGACGGTTATTTTTACAGGCGCGAGGCCTCATTTCATGATCAATAAATTTGATGATGCGTTTCGCTTTCAGCAGGAGGCGTTAGGTTTACTTTCGCGTCGGCAGGAAGTGCTGGCATCCAATATCGCCAATGCCGATACCCCTGGCTATATGGCGCGCGATATTGATTTCTCCGGGCAGCTAAAAAATACCATGGCGAATCAGGCCGCGGCGAAATCATCGGTTTCCCTGTCTTTAACTTCGGGTCGGCATATTGAAGGTAAAGGCACGCCGTTTGACGACGCGCAGCTGCTGTACCGCATTCCGGATCAGCCGAGCGCCGATGGCAATACCGTCGATATGGATCGCGAGCGAATTAGCTTTGCTGATAACTCCGTTAAATATCAGTCGAGCCTGACATTCCTCGGCGCTGATATTAAAAAAATGATGAGCGTGCTTTCGCAGTAATTAGCGCGATTAACAAGGGTAAATGGACCGATGTCGTTATTTAGTGTTTTTGATATTTCCGGCTCGGCAATGGCGGCGCAGTCCAAGCGCCTCAACGTCAGCGCCAGCAATATGGCCAACGCCGACAGCGTGGCGGGGCCGGACGGGCAGCCGTACCGCGCCCGGCAGGTGATGTTTGAAGTGGATGCCTCTACGGGCGGTGACATTGGCGGCGTCAAAGTCAGCGACGTCGTGGAGAGCAGCGCGCCGGATCGCCTGGTGTACGAGCCGGGCAATCCGCTGGCGGACGAGCAGGGCTACGTGCGCATGCCGAACGTCAACGTGGTGAACGAAATGGTTAACACCATCTCCGCCTCCCGCAGCTACCAGGCGAACGTCGAAGTGATGAACTCCGCCAAGTCGCTGATGCTGAAAACTTTAACCCTGGGACAATAAGGACAGTCAAATGGCAGTTTCTCCAATTAACGGTGCCGACAGCGGCACGGGGTATGGCACCGGCACCAGCGCGGGCGATCTTTCGGCGAGCTTTATGCAGCTGTTAATCGCCCAGATGCAAAACCAGGATCCGACCAACCCAATGGACAACAATCAGCTGACCTCCCAGCTGGCGCAGTTCAACACCGCGGCTGGCGTTGAGACGCTCAACAAGACGGTTTACGCGGTTGGCGTGATGATGGGCAGCATGCAGGAAATGAGCGCTGCCTCCTGGGTTGGGCGCGACGTGATGATTGAAGGTGAACCAAAAGTCACGTGGGGCGCCAGCAGCAAGGCCGACGCAGACGTCGAAACCGAGCTGAGCTTCCATCAGGACGGCGAAGCGGAGAAGGTCACCGTCACCTTCACCGACGAGTCGGGCAAGGCCTATACCGCCGAGCTGAAAGACACCAAGAAAGGGGTCAATAAGTTTAGCCTCGGCGACCTGGAAAACTTCCAGCCTTCTGCACCGGAGGACGGCGTGGAATACAAAGTGACCTTCTCTGCCAGCGCTAAGGGTGAAGGCGCAGAAGCACCGAAAATGACCGGGCTCATTAAAGACTCCGTGGAAGGCGTGTCGATGACGGCTGAAGGGGCGGTGCTGCATCTGAAAAGCGGTGAAACCACGACTATCGGCGACATCTTCTTACTTCAATAACCCTATGATTCATCAATAATTCTGGAATGATATTATGAGCTTTTCACAAGGCCTTAGCGGGCTAAACGCCGCCTCACGCGCGTTGGATACCGTTGGACATAACATTGCTAACTCACAGACCGCTGGCTTTAAAGCAGGCTCCGTGGGCTTTGCCGATATTTTTGCCGGCGCACAGGGCATGGGCGTGCAGGTTGCCGGTATTAATCAGGACTTTAGCGACGGCGGATTGGTAGGCAGCGGTCGTGCGCTGGATATGGGCATCACCGGCAACGGCTTTTTCCGTCTGACCGATGCCTCGGGGCAGGCCTTCTATAGCCGCAACGGCCAGTTTGCCGAAGACAAAGACGGCAATCTCTATAACGGCACTAATAACCTATTTTTGAACGGCTATCAGGCAACCGGCAATCCGCTGGCTATTCAGCCGGGCTCGCCGGTTGGCCCAATCAAGATTGATAAATCCGCCATGCTGCCGGAAGCCTCCACCACCGGGACTCTGAAGGGGAACCTGAATTCGGGCGCGGAAGTACCAACCAAAACGCCTTTCAATCCGAAAGACCCTGAGACGTTTAACTTTACTTCTCAGGCCGAAGCCTATGACAGCCAGGGCAATAAGCACACCATTGATATTTATTATATCAAGACTGCTGACAACACCTGGACCGCTAAGGCGGCTGATTCAACCGCGCCAAAGATGGTTACTCCAGAGCCTGCAACGGGTCCAGAAGTAGAGTATGTAGATATTCCTCTTGCCTTTGATCCTTCAGGAAAATTGACCACTGCGGGTACGGGTAAGTTGCTGGGGGCGGAACATAACGGCGCAGCAGCGCTGGAGCTGGATCTGGATCTCAGCGCCATGACCCAGGTCGCCGCCGATGAATCATCCACCGATTCCTTCGTCCTTAACGGCCAGGCGCTGGGCAAGTTCCTCAACTACGTCATCGGCGAGAGCGGTGAAGTGGTGGCCAACTACGACAACGGGCAAAAGCAGACTTTAGCCCAGGTGGCGTTAGCCAACTTCGCAAGCGTAGGCGGCCTGCAGCAGAACGGTAACAACACCTGGATTGAAACCCCGCAGTCGGGCAATCCGATTATCGGCGCGCCGGGCACCGGCAGCCTTGGATCGGTCAGCGGCAACGCGTTGGAAAACTCCGGCGTGAAGCTGGATCAGGAAATGGTCAACATGATCGTTTACCAGCGCAACTACCAGTCCAACTCCCAGACCATCAAAACCCAGTCTGAGCTGTTGCAGACCCTGGTTAACCTGCGCTAACGGCGGTAGAAAATGGATCGCGCTATTTATACCGCCATGAGCGCCGCTAACGCGGCGCTTAACCGCCAGTCGATCACCTCGAACAACCTGGCTAACAGCTCCACCACCGGCTTCCGCGCCCAGCTGGCGGCGTTTCGTTCGGTGCCGGTGGAAGGCCAGACCCACGCCACGCGCGCGCTGGTGGCTGAAACCACGCCTTTTCACGACAACACCATGGGGCCAGTTAACCACACGGGCCGCAGCCTCGACGTGGCCCTGCCGCAGGACGGCTGGCTGGCGGTTGCGGCACCGGACGGCAGCGAAGGCTACACCCGCAACGGCGGTATTCAGGTCGATAGCGAAGGTGCATTAAGCGTCAACGGCTTCCCGGTGATGGGCGACGGCGCGCCGATTGTGGTGCCGCCGCAGTCCAGCCTTACCATTGCCCCGGACGGCACGATCACCGCGCTGGGCGCGGGCGATGAGCCGACGGCCGTTGTCCCTGTAGGCCGCCTGAAAATGGTTAACGCCAGCATGCAGGAGATGGTGCACGGCGACGAAGGGCTGTTCCATCCTGCCGGTGGCGCGGCTTTACCTGCCGATCAGGATATGCAGCTCAGCCCGGAGGCGCTGGAAGGCAGCAACGTTAGCCCGGTGAAAGCCATGGCCGAGATGATTGCCAACGCCCGCGGGTTCGAAATGAACATGAAAGTGGTGCGCACCGCGGACGAAAACGCCAAGCAGGCCAACCAGCTATTAAGTCTGGGCTAAGGCCCACAGGAGCAACGCAATGATCCGTTCTTTATGGATTGCCAAAACCGGTCTGGAAGCCCAGCAGACCAATATGGATGTGATATCCAACAACCTGGCGAACGTCAGCACCAACGGCTTTAAACGCCAGCGCGCCGTCTTCCAGGATCTGCTTTATCAAACGATGCGTCAGCCGGGGGCCCAGGCTTCCGAGCAGACGACGCTGCCAACGGGCTTGCAGCTCGGCACCGGCGTCAGCACCGTGGCCACCGAGCGTTTGCATACGCAGGGACAGATGACCGAAACCGGCAACGACTACAACGTCGCGATTCAGGGCAAAGGATTCTTCCAGATTCAGCTGCCTGACGGCACCACGGCCTATACCCGCGACGGCGCGTTTAAGCCAAACGAAAACGGCCAGATCGTCGATGCCAGCGGCAACCCGGTTCAGCCTGGTCTGACCGTCCCACCCGATGCGCAAACGCTGACCGTGGGCGAAGATGGCATCGTCAGCGTGACCGTGCCGGGCCAGGCCGCGCCGCAGCAGATTGGCCAACTGACGCTCGCCACCTTTATCAATGATTCCGGCCTGGAAAGCATCGGCGGCAACCTCTACCGCGAAACGCAGTCCTCCGGCGCGCCGAACGAAGTGACCCCGGGCATGGACGGCGCGGGCCGGCTGAAGCACAAGTACATCGAGACTTCCAACGTCAACGTGGCGGAAGAGCTGGTGACGATGATTCAGGTGCAGCGCGCCTATGAAATCAACAGCAAGGCGGTCTCCACGTCTGACCAGATGTTGCAGCGGCTTTCCCAGCTGTAACCCTTCACCCCACCCGCCGCGCAGCTTTGCGGCGGGTTTTAGACAGTTTTAATTGAAACAACATGAAGATATTCCAGGTAATTCCGCAATGCGGCGCGCGTGCTTTCGCCGCCTACGCTGGCGCGCTTTTGCTCAGCGGCTGTGCGCACATCATGCAGCAGCCTCTGGTGCAGGGGCCGACCACTGCGGCCCCATTACAGGTGGCACCGACTGGCCCGAGCGGCTCGCTGTTTCAGACCGGACAGGCCATGAACTACGGCTATCAGCCGATGTTTGAAGACCGCCGACCGCGCAACGTGGGCGACACGCTGACCATCCTTTTGCAGGAGAACGTCAGCGCGAGCAAAAGCTCTTCATCCAGTGCCAACCGTAATGGCTCTGCGGGCATGGGGTTAGCGCTGCCGAGCTCTATCGGCGGCTGGATGGCGGATGGGCGCGCAGATTTTGACGCCAGCGGCAAGTCTGACTTTTCAGGCAAAGGTGGGGCGGCGGCGCGTAACACCTTCACCGGCACCATTACCGTGACGGTTAACGGCCTGTTGCCCAACGGCAACCTCCAGGTGGTGGGCGAGAAGCAAATCGCTATCAATCAGGGCACCGAGTTCATCCGCTTCTACGGCGTGGTGAACCCCCGCACCATCAGCGGGAACAACACGGTGCCTTCCACGCAGGTTGCCGACGCGCGTATCGAATACGTGGGCAACGGCTACATTAACGAAGCACAGAACATGGGCTGGCTGCAGCGTCTGTTCCTGAATCTGGCACCTTTTTAATATGACTTTCAGAAAAGAATTTATCCTGTTTTTCATCGGCATCGTGCTCTATGGGCTGATGTTGACGATGCCTAAAATCGCTCACGCCGAGCGCATCCGCGACCTTGCCACGGTGCAGGGCGTACGCTCCAACTCGCTGATGGGCTACGGCCTGGTCGTGGGCCTCGACGGCACCGGCGATCAGACCATGCAGGCGCCGTTTACCGGTCAAAGCCTCAACAACATGCTCTCGCAGCTCGGCATTACCGTGCCGCAGGGCACCAACATGCAGCTGAAAAATATCGCCGCGGTGATGGTGACCGCCGAACTGCCCGCGTTTTCGCGCTCCGGGGACAAAATCGATATCGTCGTTTCTTCGCTCGGCAACGCCAAAAGCCTGCGCGGCGGCACGCTGCTGATGACGCCGCTCAAAGGGGTGGACAACCAGATTTACGCGCTTGCCCAGGGCAACGTGCTGATTTCCGGCGCGGGCGCTCAGTCCGGCGGCAGCCGCGTGCAGGTCAACCAGCTTAACGGCGGGCGGATCAACGGCGGTGCCACGGTGGAACGCGAAGTGCCGAACGAATTCGCCAGCCAGAACGTGGTGAAGCTCCAGCTCAACGAAACCGATTTTTCGCTGGCCCAGCAGATTAGCGATGAAATCAACCGTCGCTATGGCGGCGGGGCAGCGATGCCGGAAGATGCGCGCACCGTGCGCCTGTTTGCTCCGGCGGACGGCCCTTCCCGCGTGCGTTTCCTCGCCACTATTCAGGACATCCCGGTTCGGGTTTCCGTGCAGGATGCCAAAGTTATCGTCAACTCCCGCACCGGCTCGGTGGTGATTAACCGCCACGTTTCGCTGGATACCTGCGCCGTGGCCCACGGCTCGCTGACCGTTGAGGTTTCGCAGAACAACGTAGTCAGCCAGCCCGACACGCCGTTTGGCGGCGGTGAAACGGTGGTGGTCCCGCAGACCGATATTTCGGTGCGCGATCGCGGCGGCTCATTGCAGCGCGTGACCGGCAGCGCGGATCTCAACAGCGTGGTGCGAACCCTGAACACCCTGGGCGCGACGCCGAACGAGCTGATGTCGATCCTACAGGCGATGAAAAGCGCGGGCTGCCTGCGGGCGAAGCTGGAGATCAACTGATGAACGCGTTCGGCAAGATGAATTCGGCCGCCTTCGACGTGCGCTCGCTGGATGCTCTCAAGCGCGACGCGGGGAATAATTCCCCGCAGGCGCTGCGGGAAGCGGCGAAGCAGATGGAAGGCATTTTCGTGCAGATGGTGATGAAAAGCATGCGCGACGCCAGCTTCAAGGGCGGGCTGCTGGAGAGCCAGGCTTCGGAAATGTACACCTCGATGTACGACCAGCAAATTTCGCAGGATATTGCCCGGAAAGGCCAGCTGGGCTTTGCCGATCTTATCGTCAGGCAAATGGGCGGTGAGGAAAGCGAGCCGGTGAAGAAAATCGCCGCTCCCGGCGTTTCGCCTTACAGCTTAGCCAACGCTTCTTCCGGGCCCGCGCTGGCGCAAACCTGTCCGACGGCGGTACAGCCCGTGCCGGTTGCTGCTGCCGAACAGGCGGGTCAATCCGACCCGTTCATTAATCGCATGCTGCGCCCGGCGATGCAGGCGGCGCAGAAAAGCGGCATTCACCCGCATCTGATCCTGGCGCAGGCGGCGCTGGAGTCCGGCTGGGGGAAACGAGAAATTCTCACCGCAGAGGGCAAGCCGAGCCATAACCTGTTCGGCATTAAGGCGACCGGCGACTGGAAAGGCAAGACCACGGAAATCACCACCACCGAATTCATCAACGGCGAAAAACGTAAGGTGAAGGCGGAGTTCCGCGTCTACGACTCCTACACGGACGCGCTGGCTGATTACACCGGCCTGCTGAAAAACAACCCGCGCTATGCGCGCGTGGCCCAGTCGGCCTCGCCGGAACTGGGTGCCCATGCGCTACAGGCCGGCGGCTATGCCACCGATCCGGCGTATGCCAAAAAGCTGATCAATATTATTCAGAAGGTCAAAGGGAACATTGACCGCGGCGTTCAGGCCTACCAAAACGATTTAGCGAAAATATTTTAGCCAGACGTTTTAGTAAATTTTTGAATCACCGATGAAGAAAGAAGGATAAGTCATTTTTCTTGCCCGGTGCGCCGGGCAAGGTTCACGGAATTCGTTGGTAAACTATGAATCTTTTTAATTTAGCGAAAAGCGGTCTGAGCACTGCACAATCAGCACTGAGCGTTGTCGGCAGCAACTTAACCAACGGCATGACGCCGGGCTACAGCCGCCGCGATATTATTCTGGGCGAAGCCGGCGGCCTTGCGACGCAGAAAGGTTTTTACGGTTACGGCGTGCAGGTTAACGGCGTGCAGCGCGGCTATGACGCGTTTATTAATAACCAGCTGCGCGGCGCTTCTAACACCATGGCGGGGATCTCCAGCCGCTATCAGCAGCTCAGCGAAATCGACAACATGCTGGGCGACACCGAGTCGAACCCTTCCGTTGGCATGAACAATTTCTTCAAGGCGTTAAGCACCCTGAGTGACGATGCCAGCATGGCCTCGTCTCGGCAGGCGGCAATGCGCTCCCTGGACTCGATCAGCTATCAGTTCAATACCGCCAGCAAGCGCCTGACCGGTCTGGAAAAGAGCACCAACACCAAGATTCAACAGAGCGTTGACGAGATCAACAGCAGCACCGAACAGCTGGCGCGTCTGAATACTCAAATCGAGAAAATTGCCTCTCAGGGCGGCACGCCTCCTGCCGACCTGCTGGATATCCGCGACGGGCTGCTGCTGAAGCTCAGCGACAACATCGGCATCGAAGTTACCGAAAATATCGAGACGGGCCGCGTGGACGTTAAGCTGGCCGACGGTCGCCCGCTGGTTCGCGGCGATGTTGCCTACAAAATGGAGGCTTCGACCTCCCCGGCGGACCCGAACAAAACCATCGTTTCTTACGTTGATGCTAACGGTAATGCTACGCCGCTCAACGAAGAGCGCATCAAAGGTGGCGTGCTGGGCGGCCTGTTCAAATTCCGTAATGAAGACCTGGTGGATTCGCGTAACGAGCTGAATAAGATTGCCTTCCAGATGGCGGCCCGCTTTAACGAAGTGAATGCCAACGGCTTTGACCAGAACGGCGACAGAGGCGGCGATCTGTTTAATATTCCCGATCCGAAAGCCATCGCTAACGCTAACAACGGCGGCGATGCGGCCCTGACGCCAAGGTACAACGGCTCCGCGCAGGACGTGAAATCCGAAGACTACAGCATTAGCTTTAACGGCACCGACTGGGAAGTCAAAGGAGCGGATGGCCGCGTGGTTCCGCATACGGTGAACCCAATGGGCGAGCTGGTTTTCGACGGCATGACGCTCGGCGTTTCCGGCACGCCGCAGGCTGGCGATAGCTTTATGATGAACCCGACCGCGGGCGTGGCGGAAGGAATGAGCACGGCCATTACCAGCGGGGCCGAAATTGCCGCTTCGGATTCTGCGGACACCGACGATGATAAAAACAATGAAAACCTGAAGCTGCTGCTGGGCATTCAGGATGAGAAGTTAATCAACGGCAAGGCGAAGCTGACCGAGGCCTATGCCACGCTGGTGGGCACGGTCGGATCGGCGATGAACTCTCTGAAAGTCGACGGCGATGCGTCCAGCAGCGTGCTGGAAGAACTGCAATACAAATGGCAGGCCACGGCCGGGGTTGACCTCAACGAAGAGGTGATGAACCTGCAAATGTTTACCCAGTATTACCAGGCTAACGCGCAGATTCTGCAAACGGCGACCACGCTGTTCGACACCCTGCTGACCCTCAAATAACCCGCTGCTGGAAAGAGAAGGAATAATCAATGCGCTTAAGCACGCAGTACATGTTCAAACAGAGCATCGACAGCATGTCGCGTCGTATCAACGACAACAACGATGCCTACATGAAGATCTCCGCGGGAAAAACGCTGCTCTCCGCCTCGGATAACCCCAACGGTGCGACCAGCGCCGTGCTGTATCAGGACGCGCTGGCAAAGATGGAGCTTTATGCCAACACCCGCTCTCTGGCTCGCGGCAGCATGGAGCTGGCGGACTCCACGATGAGTTCAATGGGCAACCTGATGACTAAAAGCCTGAGCGCGAAAATCGTGGCGGCGAAAACCGGCAGCATGTCGGATGACGACCGTAAAGCGCTGGGCACGGAGCTGGAGGGAATTCGTAAGAACCTGCTGGATCTGGCCAACAGCCGCGACGGCAGCGGGCGCTATATCTTCTCCGGCGTGAAATCCGGCACCGCGCCGTTCGACGCAGACGGCGTTTACCAGGGCGGCAGTACGTCTCTCTTGCAGAACGTTGAGCAGGGCGCTGAGATGCAGGTTGGCTACCTCGGTAAAGACATCTTTAACAGCGGCTCCGCCGAGGATCTGTTCGCCACTTTGGGCAAAGCCATTGAAGAGCTGGAAAAGGGCACTATCACCCCCGAACTGGAAGCCGCTTTGAGTGAAGCCAGCCTGGCGCTGGACGCAACCATCGGCACGCTCGGCAAAGTACAGGCCGAGCTGGGTACCAATTTACAGCGTCTGGACGAGCTGGATATGAAGGGTGATACCGAGCGCAACGCGATGATTGACCGTTTGCAGGCGGCGGTAGGCTCTGACTACGGCACGCAGGTGGGGGTGATCACCGACTCCAAAATGGCCGAGTTTTCGCTGAATGCCTCAATGATGGTGTTCCAGGCGATGCAGAAGATGAACATCTTCACTCGTTAATCGGCCGTAACTTTTACCTTTGAAAGAGCGGAAGACGCCATCGACAGCCGTTCGGCGGCGTCTTCCGTGTGGACACTATGTTTAGCAAACTCAAAATCTACACTGCCATTTCTTTGATAATCGGCAGCTTTGCGCTCGCGCTTTTGGCGACTTCCGGTTATTCAATTTATAACAGCGTCGCCAATAATAAGAACTTCAAGCGCATTATTATTGCCGGCGACAATAACAGCCAGATTCGTGACGCCGCCTATAACATTAACTCCGCCATTGCGCGAATTAATGCCATGGCGCTGGAGCATAATCTGGGTCGCCAGGTGACGTCGGCCATGATGGACGAGACGAAACATATTCTCGAACTGGCCCGTGAGCGCATGAGCACTTTTATGGCCTCGCCATTTAACTCTGAAGAGGGCCGTAAAGCCGCAGAAGAGGTTAACGCCGCCTATAAAAAGCTGGAAGCGCAAACGCTGGCGAGCATGAAGTTCATCACCAATCCTGCCGCCAACAACGCCAATTTTGATGAAGAAATGCGGGTTCGCCAGGAGCTGCGTGACAAAATTGGTGCCTATTCGGATATTGCGGCTCAAACCAGCCAGAGCTATATCGACGAGGCCGAGAGCGATTACCACAGCATGACCGCCTTTGGGACGGTGATGGTTATCGGGGCGATCCTGATGCTGATTGCCGTGCGTATCTGGCTTAACCGCACGCTGGTTCAGCGTCTGCAAAGCACCGTTAGCTCGTTACAGCTTATCGCCAACGGCGACCTGAGCCGGGCAATTGATGCGGGCAACCAGAATGAGATCGGCCTGATGCTTAGCGAGCTTGAGCAGATGCGCCACACGCTGACCGGCACTATTTCCGGTATTCGTGAGGGCGTATTTGGCATTCATAAAAATGCCCGCGAGATTGCTAACGGCAACAACGATCTCTCCTCGCGCACCGAAGAGCAGGCGTCTGCGCTTCAGGAAACGGCGGCCAGCATGGAGCAAATTAAAACCACCGTGCGCCAGAATGCCGACAATGCCCACACCGCTCGCCAGCTGGCGGAAAGCGCCAGCAGCAACGCGCGCCAGGGCGGCGACCAGATGCAGAATCTGGAGCAGATTATGGAGCAGATCACCGTCAGCTCCCGCCAGATTGCCGAGATTAACGGCGTTATCGACAGCATCGCTAACCAGACAAATATTTTGGCGCTGAACGCGGCGGTGGAAGCTGCCCGCGCCGGCGAGCAGGGCCGCGGCTTTGCGGTTGTCGCCGAGGAAGTGCGTAACCTGGCTAAACGCAGCGCGGACGCGGCAAAAGAAATCAATCAGCTGATCAATACCTGCGTGGCGACGATGGATACCGGTTCACGTCAGGTCAATCAGGCCAGTACGGTGATGCAGGACATTGTGACCTCCGTATCTCAGGTGACTGAGATCATGGGTGAAATCACCTCGGCTTCCGACGAGCAGAGCGCGGGCATCAACCAGATTTCTCAGGCGGTCAACGAGATGGATTTAGTGACGCAGCAGAACGCGGCGATGGTAGAAGAAGCGGCGGCGGCGGCGGCAGATCTCGAAAGACAGTCCGACGAGCTGGAAAACCTCGTGGCGCAGTTTGTTTTGAACGAATCCAGAACCGCGACGAAAGCTTTTGTGCAGGCTATGCCAGCCCGAACTTTCCCGGCGGCAAGCGCCGCTTCGGATAATGCTAAATGGGAAACATTTTAATTTCCTGAATTAGCGGAAAGGCTGCCGTTAATTAACGCAATCAATGTTATTAACGGCGTCTTTTCAATAATTAAGTAGCAGATTGGACATTTTTGTAGCGGCTTATCGCGCTATTTGAATGTCCCTTTTCGCCGGATAATTCCTGCCAGTATTCGTGGCCGGAAAAACATCGTGAGCGGTATCTATACTTCAGAAGGTATTGAAGATAAGACGGACCTGTGGTCCAGATATAAACATATTGTGCGTCAGGAAGCGCTGCGTTTGATTAAGCGTTTACCGGCGAGCGTGGAGCTTGATGATTTAATTCAGGCCGGTTCACTGGGTTTTCTGGGGGCAATAGATCAGTTCGATCCTAAAAAAGGCGTCACGCTTAGCGCGTGGATTACTCAGCGGGTCCGCTGGGCGCTAATGGATGAATTACGTGAAAGAGACTGGGTGCCAAGACGGGTTCGCACGCACGCCAGAGAAATGATCGCGATTATTCATCAGATCGAGCAGGAAAAAGGTGGCGAGGCTACCGAAGTTGATATTGCCGAGCGTATGGGCGTGTCGCTTAAAGAATTGCAGCAGATGCTGGCGGATACCAATACCAGCCAAATTTATTCTCTGGATGAATTACAGGAACAGTATGCCGACAGCTACGAAAAAGTGGAAGAGGCGCATGAGTTACTAAACCCGGTGCATGAGGCGATTGAGTCCGATCTGATTTCGCTAATTAGTGAACATATCTCGGCCATCCCGGAGCGTGAGCAGCGGATTCTGCAATTTTATTACCAGCAGGATCTCAATATGAAAGAGATTGGTCTGGTGCTGGGCTTAACGGAAACGCGAGTCAGCCAGCTGCACAGCCTGGCAATAAAGCGTCTGCGGGCAAGAATGGACGTTGAGTAGCTAATATTTTTGAATGTTAATTTTTTGGTTATTCGCTGTAACAAAAAAATAATATATCATTTAATCGTTTTGCGTGCAGAGTTAACATTATTTCGCAGGATTGTTTTAATATTAATATATTGACTTTTAAGATCTTTTAATGATCGTTAATATCGTTCATTTTCAATGAGATATGATAAGTCATTGTGTGTCTTAAGGTTTCGGTCTGTTGTAGTCAAAAAAAGGTGTGGCTATCATGTGCTCACATTTTGATGCAGCCATCGTTTGGCATTGATGTCGGATATTTATCGTCTGGTATCCCCCTGCGAGTGAAACGCTATGGGGAAGCGGATATCAATACCAAAGGTTCTCTGCATTGGTCTCGTAATAATGATGCGAACGTCGTAAATATTGCTTCGTTGCATTTCTAATTTCGACTGATAAAAATTGAGAGAATTTTTATGCCTAATTTTGATGAGCACCTGCAAAGTATTCACGATATCAACCTTTCCTATTTATTGCTGGCACAGCAGCTAATTCGTAAAGATAAGTTTGCCGCAGGTTTCCGCCTGGGGCTGTCCGAAGGCACGATTGAAAATTTGAAGGATTTATCGCTGCCGCAGCTAATGAAACTGGCCTCAACCAATCAGTTGATATGCCGCCTGCGTTTTGATGATGAAGTGGTCATTGAAAACTTAACCAAAGACTCGCGTATTGAAGCGCTGCAGCAAATACATACCGGTATTATTTTATCAACCAACCTGCTTAATTCTCTCTGCGAGCAGAATGCGGCCGCGGCGGGGGAGGCATAATATGTGTGATAAAGATAAAAGCCTGCTTGAAGAAATTCATGAAGTCCATATCGCTATGGAATTGATTACGCTCGGCGCAAGAATGCAGGTGCTGGAATCTGAAACGTCATTAAGCCGTCGTCGTCTTCTGCGTTTATATAAAGAACTTCGCGGCTGCCCGCCGCCAAAAGGCATGCTGCCTTTTTCCGAGGACTGGTTTATGTCCTGGGAACAGAATATTCATTCGTCGATGTTTTATAACATCTTCCTTTATTTAAAACAGACTCAGAATGGCCGCGCGATAGAAACAATGATGAAAGCCTACCGGCTATATATGGAACAGTGCTATCCGCGATCCGGTGAAAAACCGGTACTGGGCTTAACCCGCGCCTGGACCCTATTACGTTTTATCGACTGCGGCATCGTTTCGCAGAAGAACTGTAGCGTGTGCAAAGGCAGCTTTGTGGTGGCCACGGAATACATCAAAAAACCTTTTACCTGCAGCCTGTGCAGCCCGCCTTCGCGCGCCTTTAAAAAATCGCAGGCCAGCAGCCAGGATTACATCAACGCTTTCTCTCAGCAGCAGGAGGCGCTCGCCGCTTCCGCCTGACCGAACGGCTGCAGTTCACGAGATGGCTTAAACACGATCCCGGCAGTGATGCCGGGATCGTATATTTATTGAAAAAGGAGCAAGTGTGTTAGTTATTATTGGCTATCTCGTTGTTATTGCGACGGTATTTGGCGGGTTTGTCATCTCGGGTGGCAACCTTGCCTCGCTGTTTCAGCCGGTTGAACTGCTGATTATCGGCGGCGCGGGCGTCGGGGCTTTTATCGTTGGCAACAATGCGAAATCCCTGAAGGCAACCGGCAAGGCGCTGGTCGGCCTGTTCGTCGGCAAGCGCTACAGCAAGGCTATCTATATGGATCTGATGGCGATGCTGTTTTTGCTGCTCTCCAAAAGCCGCGTCCACGGCCTGATGTCCCTTGAAAAAGATATCGAAGATCCGGCCAACAGCGATATTTTCAGCGCCTATCCGCGCCTGCTTTCCGATCCGGCGCTGCTGAACTTCGTGCTCGACTACTTCCGCCTGATGATCAGCGGCAGCATGAACGTGCACGAAATTGAAGCGCTGATGGACGAAGAGATTGAGACCTGTGAAGAGGAGCTGGAGGTTCCCGCCAACAGCCTCAACACCGTCGGCGACGCGTTCCCGGCCTTTGGTATCGTGGCGGCAGTAATGGGCGTGGTTAACGCGCTTGCCGCAGCCGATCGCCCCGCCGCAGAACTGGGCATGCTGATTGCCCACGCGATGGTCGGCACCTTCCTCGGCATTCTTATCGCCTACGGATTTGTTCTGCCGCTGGCCACGCTGCTGCGCCAGAAGAGCAGCGATCAGGTGAAAATCTTGCAGTGCATCAAGGTGACGCTGCTTTCCAGCCTGAACGGCTACGCGCCGCAAATCGCCGTCGAGTTTGGTCGTAAAACTATTTATACCAGCGAGCGCCCTTCGTTTGACGAGCTCGAAGAGCACGTCCGCGAAGTGAAATCCAACGCCAGCTTTAAGGCGAAAGAGGAAGCTGCCTGATGAAAGGCGCGGCCCCGATCATTATTTCGCGCAAGCGAAAGCGTAAAAAACATGCCCACCACGGCGGCACCTGGAAGATTGCCTACGCCGACTTTATGACCGCGATGATGGCCTTCTTCCTGGTGATGTGGCTGCTTTCCAGCGCCAGCGATACGAAGCGCGAAATGATCGCCGATTACTTCCGCATGCCTTTAAAACCGGCGCTGGGGCAGGGAAATAAAACCAGCCTCAGCGACAGCGTGATCCCAGGCGGCGGCGATGACCCGATGAAGCAGGACGGCGAGGTCTGGAAACAGCAGATCAACAAGCTCGACAGGGTGAAAAGCACCCAGAGCCTGAAGCGGGCCAAAGAGCGTCTGGAGGTGATGATCGAAACCGATCCGCGCCTGAACGCCTTTAAATCCAACCTGCTGCTGACCCTGACCGACGACGGCCTGATGATTCAGATAACCGACAGCCAGGAGCGCCCGATGTTTAAGGTGGGCAGCGAATCCCCGGAAGCCTACATGAACGGCATTTTGCAGGCGCTGGTGCCGCTGCTTAACGAGCTGCCGAACCAGATTAGCCTCACCGGCCACACCGACTCCCTGCCTTACGCGGGCGGCAACCGCGGCTACAGCAACTGGGAGCTTTCCGCCGGGCGGGCCAATGCCGCACGCCGCGTGCTGGTCACCGCCGGGCTGGATGACGAGCGCTTCCTGCGCGTGATTGGCACCGGCAGCAGAATGGGGCTGGATAACATCAGCCCGGATAATCCTATGAACCGTCGCATCAGCATTCTCGTGTTAAGCAAGCCGAAAGAGCAGCAGATCCGCGATGAAAACACCGTCCTCCAGCAGGCAACTACGCCGCTGCCGGAGGGAACAAACGTGAGCATAAAGCAGGGTGGTGACGATGGACGTCAATGATTTTTCTCAGGTATTTTTTGCCGAGGCGGGTGAGCTGCTCATCGACATGGAGCAGCATTTGCTCAATCTCGACGTTGCCGCTCCCGACCCGGAGCAGCTGAACGCGATTTTCCGCGCCGCGCACTCTTTGAAAGGCGGCGCGGGCACCTTTGGCTTTAGCGCCCTGCAGGAGACAACCCATCTGCTGGAAAACCTGCTCGACAAGGCGCGCTGCGGAGAGCTTGCCCTGAGCCGCAGCATGATCAATCTGTTCCTCGAAGGTAAGGACATTTTGCAGGCGCAGCTGGAAGCCTACGAGGCGTCGCAGGAGCCGGACGAGGCCAGCTTCCGCTACATCTGCGAGGCGCTGCAGCAGATCGACGCCGCGCCGGGCGAAGCAGAAAAACTGGACCCGGTGGAGCAGCTGACCGTGGCGATTTCGACCCCGGCCGCACAGCCCGATCCGGCGGATACCGCACCGCGTCTGAACATTACGCTGCGCGATCTTGAACAGGCCGAACAGCTCAGAATGCTCGACGAGCTGGCCAACCTGGGGGAGGTGATTAGCCACGAATGCTGCGCCGACGAAATAAGCGTGGTGCTCGAAACTCCGGCTTCCGCCGACGACATTACCGCCGTGCTGTGCTTTGTGCTGGACGAGAAGCAAATCGTTATCCGTCCGGCCGGCGGCGCAACCCTGCCTGAAGTCGTGAAACAGCCGCCCGTTGCCGAAGCCAGTGCGGCGGTGGTTCCCGTTGCCGCAGCTGTCCCTGCGGTAGCGGCCTCCGTGCCGAAAGCTACGGCACCCGTGCCAGCCCCAGCTAAGCGCGCTCCGGCTTCGGAGGCGGGCAACATTCGCGTGGCGGTGGAAAAGGTCGACCAGATTATTAACCAGGTAGGTGAGCTGATCATCACCCAGGCGATGCTTTCGCAGCTGGCTAAGCAGCTGGATTCTGCCCAGCACGGCATGCTGCTGAGCAGCGTAGCCCAGCTGGAACGCAACGCCCGCGAGCTGCAGGAAGCGGTGATGTCGATCCGTATGATGCCGATGGATTATGTTTTCAGCCGCTTCCCGCGTCTGGTACACGATCTGGGCTCCCGCCTGAATAAAGACGTGGAGCTGACGCTGAAAGGCGGCTCCGCCGAGCTCGATAAGAGCCTGATCGAACGCATTATCGATCCGTTAACTCACCTGGTGCGCAACAGCCTCGATCACGGCATTGAATCGCGCGAAGAGCGCCTTGCCAAAGGTAAGCCGGAGGTGGGCAACCTGATTCTTTCCGCCGAACACCACGGCGGCAATATCGTGATTGAGGTAATTGACGACGGCGCCGGTCTGAACCGTGAAAAGCTGCTCGCCAAAGCCCGCGCGCGCGGATCGAACATTAGCGACACCGCCAGCGATGAAGAAGTCTGGATGCTGATTTTCGCCGCGGGGTTTTCAACGGCGGAAAACGTCACCGACGTCTCCGGGCGCGGCGTGGGCATGGACGTGGTGCGGCGAAATATTCTGGCAATGGGCGGCCACGTGGACGTGCTTTCCGCCAAAGACCGGGGCACCACGATCCGCATCAGCCTGCCGCTGACGCTGGCGATCCTCGACGGCATGTCGGTGAAGGTGGGCGATGAGATTTACGTCCTGCCGCTCAACGTGGTGATGGAGTCGCTCAAGCCAACCGACGAGCTGCTGCATCGCTTCGTGGGCGAGTCGCAGCTGCTGCAGGTGCGCGGTGAGTATCTGCCGCTGACCATGCTGCGCGAGGTATTTGCCGTGCCGGAGGAGGTGGGCGTGGACGAGGGCATTATCGTCATCGTGCAAAGCGCGGGCTGCCGCTACGCGCTGTGCGTCGATCAGCTGATTGGCCAGCACCAGGTGGTAGTGAAAAACCTGGAGCAAAATTATCGCAAAGTGCCGGGAATTTCTGCCGCGACCATTATGGGCGACGGCAGCGTGGCGCTCATTCTGGATGTCGTAGAGCTGGCTAACTTAAGTAACCAGCGTAGAGAAAGCGCGGCCCAGCTCGGGTACGCAGAGGGAAATATGTCATGACGCAAGCAGCGGGAAATAAGCTTTCTATTATTGATGCCGGGCAGGAAGAGTACCTGATCTTCCGCCTGGGAAATGAAGAGTACGGGATTGAGATCCTTAAGGTGCAGGAGATCCGCGGCTGCGATCGCGTGACCCGCATCCCAAACGCCCCGGAATTTATCAACGGCGTAACCAATCTGCGCGGCGTTATCGTGCCGATTGTCGATCTGCGCGTGCGCTTTGAATTCGATGTCGATCCCGCCAACGATCGGGCGGTGGTGATCGTGCTGAATCTTAACGATCGCGTGGTTGGGATTGTGGTGGACGGCGTGGCGGACGTGCTGTCGCTTAAAGAAGAGCAGATTAAACCGACGCCGGACGTGGGGGCGGCCCTGGCCAGCCATTATCTGCTTGGCCTGGGGGTGATTGAATCCCGCATGGTCATTCTGGTGAACATCGAAAAGCTGCTCAGCCGGGAAGAAATGGCGCTGATGGATTCCGTAGCCGAAGCCTTTGCCGAGTAGTTGATCGGCCCTCTGCCCGGCGGGAGAGGGCCGTCAGCTCAGGCCGCCGTCGTTTCATGCAGACGTAGCCACAGCGGCCTGTCTGCCTGGCGGCTGAAAACAACCGTGGAATAACGCAGCGTGGAAAGCTGGCCCGGCAGGGTTTGTTTCTCGCGGTAGCTGACCACCGCACCTGCGGG
>DASXXQ010000209.1:0-21005 GCA_036502985.1 Buttiauxella sp. | reverse complement strand
CGGCGTTCGGCTTTGCTAAGGTTGGTGTTGATTTGCAGCGGCTCTTCAAGAATTTGTCCCACTTTCTTACGTGGGTTCAGGGAGCCGTACGGGTTCTGGAAGACTATCTGGATTTTCTGGCGACGCAGCTGTTCCGATGTTTCATCAGGCTTAAGCAGATCCTGTCCCTGGTAGTAAAGCTCACCACCGGTTGGGATTTCGATCATCGTCAGCAAGCGGCCGAGCGTGGATTTACCACAGCCGGATTCACCCACCACCGCCAGCGTTTTGCCGCGCTCCAGGTCAAATGAAACCCCATCCAGCGCTTTCACCAGGCGTTCCTGGCCGAAAAAGCCTTTCTTCACCGGGTAGTGTTTTTTCAGGTCGATGGCCTGCAACAGAGGTTGCGCAGTGGCCTTATCGGTACTCATAGCGTTGGCCTCC
Organism: Buttiauxella sp.; assembly: GCA_036502985.1. GTDB lineage: Bacteria > Pseudomonadota > Gammaproteobacteria > Enterobacterales > Enterobacteriaceae > Buttiauxella. The sequence continues at coordinate 20,582 of DASXXQ010000209.1, read as the reverse complement.
CGGCATCATCGAGTGGGAAGTGGCATTTAGACTGACGTCCGTTATCCACCATGTTCAGTTCTGGTTCTTCGCTGCGGCATTTGTCTGTCGCGTACGGGCAGCGCGGGTTGAGCAGGCAGCCGGTCGGGCGGTCGTACTTGCCCGGCACCACACCTGGCAACGAAGCCAGTCGCGCTTTATCCTGCGCAAACTCAGGCAATGCTCGGAGCAACGCCTGGGTATAGGGATGGCGCGGAGCGCGGAAAATGTCGTGCGAATTGCCCGTTTCCACCACTTGCCCGGCATACATCACGATGATTTTGTGCGCCGCTTCGGCGACCAATGCGAGGTCATGGGTGATAAGAATCAACGCCATGTTCTCTTTTTGCTGAAGTTCCAGTAACAGCTCAATGATTTGCGCCTGGATGGTCACATCCAGTGCGGTAGTCGGTTCATCGGCAATCAATAGCTTAGGACGACAGGCAATCGCCATTGCGATCATCACACGCTGGCTCATACCGCCGGAAAGCTGGTGCGGGTAAACGTCCAGGCGCGAAGCCGCATCGGGAATGCCCACCAGGTTCAACAGGTCGATAGCGCGCTGCACGCGAGTTTTCTTGTTGCCGCCCTGATGCACCTTGATGGCTTCCATAATCTGGAAACCGACGGTGTAGCATGGGTTGAGGCTGGTCATCGGGTCCTGGAAGATCATTGCCACTTCGGCACCCACCAGGTTACGGCGCTCTTTCTCAGAAATTTTCTGCAGATCCTGACCGTTAAACTCGAGTTTTTCCGCCATTACGCGGCCTGGGTAATCAATCAGACCCATAATTGCCAGAGAACTCACCGATTTACCGGAACCTGATTCCCCTACGATACCAACCACTTCGCCTTGATTTACGCTGTAACTGATGCGGTCTACGGCACGGAACGGTGTCTTTTCGTCGCCGAAATGCACCGATAATTTATCTACATTCAATAACGCCATTACGTAGCCCTTTACTGCTTGAGTTTAGGATCGAGCGCATCACGCAGCCCGTCACCCATCAGGTTAAATGCCAGCACCGTCAGCAGGATTGCGACACCCGGGAAGGTGACAACCCACCAGGCACTTTGCGCGAACTGCAACACGTCGGAGAGCATCGTGCCCCACTCTGGTGTTGGCGGCTGCGCACCCATGCCAAGGAAGCCGAGGGCGGCCATATCGAGAATGGCGTTAGAGAAGCCAAGCGAAGCCTGCACGATAAGCGGTGCCAGGCAGTTTGGTAAAATGTTGATGAACATCTGGCGCATCGAACCGGCGCCCGCAACGCGCGAAGCGGTTACATAGTCGCGGTTCACTTCCACCAGCACTGCACCACGCGTCAGTCGCACATAGTGCGGCAACGCAACGAAGGTCAACGCCAGCGAGGCGTTAACGATCGACGGACCGAATATCGCCACCAGCACCAGGGCCAACAGCAAGCTTGGCAGCGCCAGCATGATGTCGACGACACGCATGATGATGTTGTCGATAAGGCCACCAAAGTAGCCAGCCACTAAGCCGAGTACCACGCCCATAATCAGTGACAGCACAACCACCAGACAGCCAACCAGCAGCGACAGACGCGCGCCGTACATCAGGCGGGCCATGATATCGCGGCCGACGTCATCAGTACCGAGCAGGAACTGCCAGCTACCGCCTTCCTGCCAGACCGGTGGGTTTAGCAATGAGTCGCGGAACTGTTCTGCCGGGCCGTGCGGAGCCAGCACGTTGGCAAAGATTGCGATAAGAACCATGGCGGTGACATATACCAGGCCAACCACCGCCCCTTTATTACGTTTGAAGTAGTGCCAGAATTCCTGGAACGGCGTCATTGGAACTGGTGCCGCCACCACTTTATTTTCAGTTACTTGCGTCATGGTAAGCCCTTATTTCTTATGGCGTATACGCGGGTTCACCACGCCGTACAGTAAGTCGACTATCAGGTTAACGAGGATAATCATCGTCGCCACCAACAATACGCCGCCCTGTACTACCGGGTAGTCACGACGTTGCAATGCATCAATCAGCCAGCGGCCAAGGCCCGGCCAGGAGAAGATGGTTTCCGTCAGGATGGCACCCGCCAGCAAAGTACCGACCTGCAAACCGATAACGGTGACAACCGGCAGCATTGCGTTACGCAAGGCATGAACCACAATAACGCGCATGCGGGTCAGTCCCTTGGCGCGAGCGGTACGGATATAATCTTCGCCGAGTACTTCAAGCATTGACGAACGTGTCATACGCACGATAACCGCCAACGGAATGGTGCCGAGCACCACAGCTGGCAACACCATATGCGCCACGGCATCGATGAAGTCGCCCGGTTCGCCCCAAATAGCAGTGTCTATCAGCATGAAGCCGGTGAGCGGTAAGGTGTCATCAAGGAATACCGTATCACTGACGCGCCCCGAAACAGGGGTAAGGTTCCAGTAGACGGAAACCAGCATGATTAACATCATACCCCACCAGAAAATAGGCATTGAGTAGCCTGTCAGCGCGATGCCCACAGCGGTATGGTCAAATATGGAACCGCGTTTAACCGCGGCCAATACGCCAACCGGAATACCTACGGCAACGGCAAACAGCATTGCGCAAACACCGAGTTCCATGGTCGCTTTAAAGCGCGGTACGAACTCGTCCCACACAGGGAGACGGCTTTTTAACGAAATGCCCAGGTCGCCATGCATCACACCCCAAATGTAATGGATGTATTGCTGCCACATCGGCTTGTCGAGGCCGAGTTCGGCCAACAACTGAGCATGACGTTCAGGAGAGATACCACGCTCACCGGCCATAATCATCACCGGATCACCGGGGATCATATGCACGAAAGCGAAGGTAAGAAGGGTAATACCGATAAAAGTGGGGATAACTAACCCCAGACGTCGGAGGATGAACTGCAACATAACCCGGATTCTCTGTAGTGACTGAAAGCCTTGCGGCCTTCAGTCTGTATTGCTCACAAATCTTTCACCCTCTCCCCATTGGGGAGAGGGAATAAAGCACGCTACTTTTATTATTCGACAGACACGTTCTCAAAGTGGTGTTTACCCAATGGGTCAACCACGTAACCTTTCACTTCTTTGCGCACTGGCTCATAAACGGTGGAGTGAGCAACGATCAGCGCCGGAGCCTGGTCATGCATCACGACCTGAGCCTGTTTGTACAGTTCGACACGTTTGTTGTGATCGTCTGTTGCACGCGCAGGTTGAATCAAGTCTTCAAACGGTTTGTAGCACCAGCGAGAGTAGTTAGAACCGTCTTTCGCTGCATTACAGCTGAACAGTGTGGCGAAGAAGTTGTCCGGATCCCCATTGTCCCCAGTCCAACCCATCATCACAGCCTGGTGTTCACCCGCTTTGGCACGCTTCAGGTACTCGCCCCACTCGTAAGTCACGATTTTGGCAGTCACACCGACTTTCGCCCAGTCAGCCTGAATCATCTCAGCCATACGGCGAGCATTCGGGTTGTACGGACGCTGTACTGGCATTGCCCACAGGTCAACGGTGAAGCCGTCTGCGTGGCCTGATTCTTTCAGCAGCGCTTTCGCTTTTTCAGGATCGTAGGTGTAGTCTTTCACGTCATCGTTGTAGCCCCACATTGTTGGTGGGATCAGGTTTTTAGCCGCAGTGCCAGCACCCTGATATACCGCTTTAATGATCGCTTCTTTGTTCACCGCATAAGTCAGCGCCTGACGCACTTTCACGTCATCAAACGGTTTCTTCTCAGTGTTGAAAGACAGGTAACCCACGTTCAGACCCGCTTGTTCCAGCAGGTTGATGCTCTTGTCTTGCTTCATACGAGCGATATCAGCCGGGTTTGGATATGGCATAACCTGGCATTCGTTCTTCTGCAATTTGGCGTAACGCACGGAGGCATCAGGCGTGATAGAGAAGACCAGACGATCGATCTTTGGCTTGGTACCCCAGTAGCCAGGGAACGCTTTGTACAGAATGCGGGAGTCTTTCTGGTATTGCAGCAGCTGGAACGGACCGGTACCAATTGGGTTCAGGTCGGTTTTTTCCGGCGTGCCGGCTTTCATCATATTGTCTGCATATTCTTTGGACAGGATGGATGCGAAGTCCATCGCCAGGTCAGCAAGGAATGGTGCTTCCGGGCGCGCCAGTACGAACTGAACGGTGTTGTCGTCCACTTTCTTAATTTCGGTGATCAAATCAGGCAAGCCCATGCCTTCAAAGTATTCATAGCTGCCGCCAGAAACTTTGTGGTACGGGTTGTCTTTGTTTTTCTGACGATCGAAGGAGAACACTACGTCATCAGCATTGAGGTCGCGTGTTGGTTTGAAATCTTTGTTGTCCTGCCACTTCACACCTGAACGAAGGTGGAAGGTATAGGTTTTACCGTCAGCGCTGACTTCCCACTTCTCAGCGAGACCTGGGATGATTTCAGTTGTACCGGTTTTGAACTCGACAAGGCGGTTATAGATTGGCACTGAGCTGGCGTCGTACGTTGTACCAGAGGTGAACAACTGAGGGTTAAAACCTTCGGGCGATCCTTCTGAACAATAAACCAGGGTTTTTGCCTGAACGCTCGCTGCTACAGTCAAAGCCACCAGGCTCAGACCAAATTTCAGCATCCCTGACTTCTTCAAGGAAATACTCATTCTTCTGCTCCATTGTGAGATGTGTTGTTTTTTCCGTTAGACCTTTGTTATTTGTGTGCGGTCTGTTCGGTATGCCCGGAGGCGGTGGTGAGGCCAGGGGTTCCATTCGTCAGGCTAGCTGTGTAGTAGTGCGGACTGTCCATAAATTGCCCCTCACGCCCTACAATCTGTCAACAGATGAGTAAAACGTCAATATAGGTAGCGGGGATTTACAACCGAGGTGAGAATCAGCGAACAAAGTGAAAAAAAAGCCTGTCGCTGCATTCCCAGCAGGGAAATTTATGCTACTGCCATGTTTGTAGAATATATCACTGCTTAAAAGACAACCTATAGCCGTAATCGGTTGTACGAATTTTGTAAAATTTATTGCTAAATGATGATTATCTGAACGATATATTTTGTGATCTATATCTCCTACAGCGAATCATGCTGGAATAAAACATAAGCAACCGCGCTTTAATCCACGATTTTCCATAACAAAATACGATGGAAAATGTCACAAAATCGGCAACATAAGGTCGATACCGCGAGCAAGACCCGCCGAGGAAGATTTTTTATTTTTTTCATTTGCTAACCAATTGTTAGTAAACGATTTTACATAGAAAAGATCTGGTTAGAACATTAAAATACGATTCACTCGAACTGATTATCCAGGTTGCTAAAACAACACAAGTTAACCAGCCCAAATTAGCAGTCATTTTGAATGAGGATTAAAGGTTCTGTGGGAAAAATGATTCGCGGATATAACAAAGTTGCGCACGATTTAAGGAGCTGAAGTAATAGCTGGGATTCAGATGCAAAAAAGCCAACCCGAAGGTTGGCTTTTTCTAAATTTGGTCGGCGAGAGAGGATTATTCCCCTGCGGGCCGTTGCTAAAGCAACGTTGTCTCGCTGCGCTCGGCTCAAACCTCCTTCGGAGATTCTCATCCTCTATAAACTTCAGATGCAAAAAAGCCAACCCGAAGGTTGGCTTTTTCTAAATTTGGTCGGCGAGAGAGGATTCGAACCTCCGACCCACTGGTCCCAAACCAGTTGCGCTACCAAGCTGCGCTACTCGCCGAATGCGGAGCGCATCTTACTGCGCACCGTATTAGTCGTCAATCCCTGATCCTAAAAATCACGTTCGTTTGATTCAAATTCAAGCATATGTGGCAGAAAAGTTACTTTCCAGCCTGCTGAGGGATATGGCACCAGTTGTTATTCTGGTTAATACCGCCGTCTGGAGATGTGTAACCCAGGCAACCCATGATGGTGTCATACAGCTCAACATGGCGATGTGGCACCTTCATTTTGGCTTGTTGCTGCATATGCGCGAACTCACGAGCGCGATCCGGGTTTTCCAGATACTTGTCTGATGCCCAGACCAGCAATGGCACACGGAACTGCTCTGGTGGCGCCATGTTACGTGGCGTACCGTGCAGATGCTTTTTCTCATCAATTGATTCGCCGTGATCGGAGGCATAGAAAATAATTGCCCGCTTGTCACGCAACTGAGAAATCACATCTTCAAGCACCGTATCGGTATAGAGCACTGAGTTATCAAAAGCGTTAATCAGCTGCTCTTTACTGCACTCTTTATCAATGCTGACGCACTCTGGTGTCCATTTTGCGAAGCTACGCGGATAACGTTGCACGTAGGAGAAATGCGAACCTTTGGTATGCAGAACAATCAGATGCTTACCCTTCGGATGCTCATCCACAGAGCGTTTCATCTCTTCGACCAGCAGCATATCGTCGACTTGCTTACCACTGTTACGTGGTTCAGCAGCAATTTGCTCACGGTAAGAGAAGTTATCGGCCATGGTATTGCCGTAGAACCAGACTTCGCTTTGCATCGCAAAGAGTTCGGAGCTAAATCCAAGCTGCTTGAGCACCGCAAAGACGTTCTGCTCTTTTAGCGTACGCTGCTGATTTTCCGCCGCGCCGCCTTCACGCACAAACATACAGCGTAGCGAAAGCTTGGTGGCGGTATCACAGGACTCACCACGGAACGCGACCAGGTTTTTCTCTTTGGCAAGCTTTGGCGTGGTATCACGGTTATAGCCCAAAATACCCATGTGATCCCAGCGCGTGGTTTCGCCAATCACGAACACCACATAGGTATCATCCAGCTCTTTTGGTGCCACATAAGTAAACTTCTTCGCCGGGTTCATAAGCGAGTTGTTATCGGTGGATTCATCCGCCTGCGCCCAGGCAAAAAGGCCTAACGCCGAAACCCAGTTAGAGGGCAAGTAGGAGTTAGCCACCACGCCGCCATAACTTGGCATATCTACGGTGGAGCGTTTCTCTGTCGTATTTTGCTGTTTATCAAGCAAACGCAATGGGGCCCAAACAATCAACCCCGCTAACAACACAATCGCCACATTTTTGATGCGTTGGCCTGGCGTTTTCAACTGGTTAAGCAGCGTATCGCGGGTGTTGCTTCCCCAGATGAGTACCAGCGGAATTGCGCTGACCAGCACCATCCACATCACGAATTGATAACCGACAATTTCTTTAGAAAGGTCGATATCGGTCGTCATGACCGAGGCAATGATTCCATAGCCAATCACCACATTGAGCAATGTCATGTAGTAACTTGCGCCGACGGAACACAGCACAATCAGTGTCGCGAGAATTCGCCACACGGTTCGACCCAAAAGCGACAGCAAGCGCAATAAAAAGAAAGTGACCAACACACATGCCACAACTTCAACAACCATCGAGATAGCTTTCAGGCCGCTGAAATCCTGAAGAAATCCTTCAAAACGATGATAAAAAACCGAAAGGTTTAAAAACAGGCCGATGTATACCGCTAACAGGAAACACAGTTTCTGTTGGGTCATCGATTTAACGTAATTCATGCGGGTGTCCGAAAAAAATAAAGCAAAAAAGAAATGTCATAAGCATCAATCAGACTCTACAAAACGTAGAAAATTCTGAGCAATGAAAAATTGAATTTGAATCAGGACGATTCTGAGCCCGATTTGGGCGCGGATTAGTAAAGCATAGGGGCAGGAAAAAGTATCGCTAAAAAAGGTGATCTGGCCCGGTGTTTACACAACTCAGGCCAGAACGTGACGCTTACACGATCACATTAAGTGTCACATCAATATTCCCGCGCGTGGCGTTGGAATATGGACATACCACGTGGGCTTTTTGCACCAGCGCTTCGGCTTCAGCTTTATCCATTCCAGGCAGATGGATATCAAGTTGTGCTTCAATGCCAAAGCCTGTGGGGAGTGTGCCAATCCCGACCTGGCCTTCAATGAAAGCATCCTGAGGAATTTTCTTTTTCTCGGTTGAAGCGACGTGTTTGAGCGCACCGAGGAAGCAGGCTGAGTAACCCGCAGCAAACAGTTGTTCTGGATTAGTGACTTCACCACCTGCACCACCCATCTCTTTTGGTACACCCAGTTTTACATCCAGCACACCATCAGAGGAGGTTGCACGGCCATCACGGCCACCGGTCGCTTTTGCCTTCGCACGGTACAGCACTTTTTCTAAGGACATTGCATTTTCCTTTTGTTGGGGTAGATAACAAAGGATAGACGCCACGTCCTGGTTGTGGGAAATATTGGTGATGCGGAGGGAAAATTATGCTGTCTTTAGAAGAACGCGCGCGCCGATATGCAACAAAAGCCCATGCGGCTTGCGATCAACGCCGCAAATACACCTTTGAGCCTTACATTGTCCATCCTGCGGCTGTCGTCGAGCTGGTCAGAAGCGTCTCCCCTGTTGAGGAACTGCTGGCGGCGGCCTGGCTGCACGATACGGTAGAAGACACGGGCAGCACGTTAATCGATATCCAGGAGCATTTTGGCTCAGATGTGGCAACGCTTGTGGCAATGGTCACCAATCCCGAGCAGCGTCCAGGCACCAACCGCATGAATCGTAAGCGTGCGCATTTTCTGCACACTGCCAATGCCTGCGGTGAAGCGCAAACCATCAAACTGGCTGATATCATTGATAACACACGTGAAATATTGCGCTACGACCCGCATTTCGCTCGCGTCTATCTCATTGAAAAACGCATTCAGCTAACAGGTTTACAACGGGGAAATGAGACGTTAAGGGCTCAGGCGGAAAGCATTATAGAGAGGGGTATTTCACAACTAATGATGCCGCCGTATAACGTCCCGGCGGCATGGTTTGCGGCATTATTGGCTCGCTATCAAGCGTGAGCTTCCTGCAATACTTCTCGTGCTGGCTGGCGAATGGTGGTGGAAATCGCCAGAGACAGAATCAGTAGTGCGAAGATGACGCAGAAGGTGACGTAAAAACCACCAAAGATAGAAGCGATAATCGAACCGCAGATGCTGCCGATACCGAAGCCCAGGTAAATCACACCGTAGTTTTTAGTCAGGTTATTCAGACCAAAGAACTCGCTCACCAGGGATGGGTAGACAGTAATGGTGCCGCCGAAGTTAAATGCCACACAAGCAATGGCCGCGAAGAAAGTTGCTTCGTTGAGCGGGGCGAACAACAGCGCCGCCATACCGACTAAAGAAATAACCTGGCCAATGGTAATTACACGGATACGCGCAATTTTATCGGACAGAATGCCCAGAACCAGGCGGCCACTCAGGTTAGCAATGGCAATAACGGTTACCGCGTTAGCTGCAGATTCGGCGGTCAAATGTACCAGACCTTGTGCAATATCTTTCGCTACACCAATAACATACAAACCACTCATGCAGGCAGTCAGGAACATGATAGCCAACATCCAGTACTGCGGCTGACGCATAGATTCTGCCAGGGTGTAATCTTTTTCCGCCACGCCATTAACTGTTTTAACTTCCTGCAATGGCGCATCTTTCATCAGCATGGAACCCAGCAGAATCATCACCATTGCCAGGGCACCCCAAATCATAAAGGTGCTTTCAAGGCCGTAAGTTGCCAGTAAATGGGTGTCGATATATTTGAAACCCAGGCTGCCGAGGCCGTATGAACCGATAGCAAATGCAGAAATTAAGCCTTTACGCTCCGGGAACCACTTCACGCAGTTGGACAGCGTCAGCAAGTAACCCGCGCCATCTGCCAGACCCACCAGCACGCCGGCGCTCAGCCATAACATCAGCAAGTTATCGGAGTGAGCGGTCAGGAAGAAGCCAACGCCCAACAGCACACCGGATGCCATTGTGACTTTACGAACACCGAAACGTTCCTGCAATTTACCCGCAACCGAGGAAGATATTGCCAGGCCAAGACTCAATAAACCGAAGGAGAACGCCACCTGGCTGATTGGCTCACCCAGCTTTTGTGACAGCGCGCTATTGAACAGACTCCAGGTATAAACAGAACCCAGAGCAAACTGAGTAATGATAGTGCCGATCAGAGTTAACCAGCGAGTACGGTTGTAGGAAGCAGTATTCATGGCAGAGTGTCCGCTAAATTTAAGAGAAATCTTCTGCCATCAAGAGTAACGAAGTGCATTTTATTCCAGGAGAAAAAGGCATGAGTTGCACTCAGGCCGGAATGAAATGCATCTGAGAGGGAATGAATGACCTGGACTGCGATTGAATCAACAGGTTTGTTAGTGGTCACTATCAACATGGAGCGCGTAAATACTGATTATGAAATGTTAAATATATCGATGCAAAGTTAAAGCGATGATCAGAAATTCGCGCTTACGCCCACGTTATAAATATAGGCTTCACCCGTGGTTAACCCTTCGGCTTGCGACATAGAAGCAAACGCCGCCATATTTTTGCCAAGGGGCATATCGGCACCAACGGTGACATCCATCCAGCTCGCATCCTGGCCGTTTGCAATACTCGTTCTCATACCCGATTGCGCTTTCCAGACGTTTTCGCCGTACTGGTGGTTGTAGCTGACCTGCGCCCAGGGCCGTAGATAACCCATGGACGAATCCAGCCGCCAACCCACGGTAGAAACGCTGGCGTGCCAGAGTTGATCGGTAAAGTGCGCAGTGGCGGAATCACCGTATTCGTTATAAATGCCTGTCGACGTGCTATCCCAACTGTACTTTGCCGTTGGCCCGGTAGTGATATTTCCAGGTAAAGAGATATTCCAGCCGATGCCCAATCGAGAGCTATCAGCACTCACACTATCGCTACCAGAAACGAGCATCAGCCCCTCCTGGTTTTGGGAGGTAAACGAAGAATTAATCCTTTCAGCGAGAATATCGTTATAACTTGGTTGGTGATTACTGTCCCAGGTATAGCGATCTTGCGCTTCGCCCGGTGTTTCTCCTGCGACATATTCTTGTTGCCAGGCAAATACACTCGTAGCATAGGATAGACAACACAAAGCCAACACCGTAGTAAGAGTGACACGGTGACCACTGCGTATATTTATAATCATCAAAGCGACTCCAGAAAAGAGCCAAATCCGGCGATATTATTAGTCTTTTTGTCGGGCTTGCGGATAACCCCTAAATAACTCATGGTGTATCGAGATGGCCCTGAATTAACTATTGTCTCTTTATCTGGCACGTCAAGTTGGCACGCGAAATTTCATCAAAGGAGAACGACATGTTGCGTTGTGGATGGGTATCCCAGGACCCGCTCTATATTGAATATCACGATAAAGAATGGGGCGTTCCGGTGACTGATGGCCAACACCTTTTCGAGATGATCTGCCTTGAAGGACAACAGGCGGGATTGTCGTGGATTACCGTGTTGAAAAAACGCGAAAACTACCGTCGCTGCTTTAAAAATTTCGATCCGCAAGCCGTCGCTTTATTGCAACCAGTTGACGTCGATATACTGGTGCAAGACGCCGGTATTATCCGCCACCGTGGGAAAATCGAAGCCATCATTAATAACGCCAAAGCGTATCTGGCGATGGAAGCCAACGGCGAGAAATTCCCGGAGTTTGTCTGGTCGTTTGTCGATAACCAGTCGCAGATTACGCAGGCAGCTACGCTTGCTGAAATCCCGGCAATGACCCCCGCGTCCGACGCGTTATCTAAGGCGCTGAAAAAACGTGGCTTCAAGTTTGTCGGCTCAACTATTTGCTATTCGTTTATGCAGGCTTGTGGGTTGGTCAATGACCATGTGACGAGCTGCTTCTGCCACCCTAATAACCTGAAATGATTCGCCGTTTGCTGCCAGGTGAAATGGATGAGCTGATTGAGATTTGGCTTGCCAGCACCATTCAGGCGCACCCGTTTATTAGCGAAAACTACTGGCATGAAAGTGAGTCCATCGTGCGGAATGTTTATATTCCGCAATCTGCCACCTGGGTGTATCTGCATCAGGGCAAGCAGCAGGACAAAATGGTGGGATTTATTAGCGTGCTGGATTCACGATTTATTGGCGCACTGTTTGTTAGCGAACCTTTTATTGGCCAGGGAATCGGGCAGGCGTTGATGGAGCACGTCAAAACAATCTACCCGTCATTGAGCCTCGAGGTTTACCAGAAGAACCATCGGGCAGTGCATTTTTATCATCACCAGGACTTTCGCATTGAAGAAAGCGCCTGGCAAAACGAAACGCACCACCCGACGTGGATCATGAGCTGGCAGGCGGAGAGAACGCAGTAACAGCAGGAACAGGGCCGAGATATTTTTCGGCCCAAACCAGCGATGAATTCGCCGCACAGCCGTTTGCCAGCCGTGAAGTAGGAATATCCAGCGTCAGCACATTCACCGCACCGTTTTTACATAGCTTCTGGTCATTCAAATCAGGCCACGCGCCTTCATGAATACAAACGACACCGGGTTTAATACCATCGGTCACCAATGCGCCAACCAACACCTGCCCACGCGCATTCCAGACTCGCACTACATCGCCATCTGCAATACCCCGCTCTGCGGCATCTTTTGGATGTAGCGTTAGCGGCTCGCGCCCGGCAATGGCGTATTTATCACGTAAAGCCGCATAATTCAGCTGGCTGTGCAAACGGTGTGCAGGATGGGATGAAAGCAATTGAAGCTGGCCCGCTTGCGCATTGCCTTGCCACTCGTCCGGCGCAAGCCAGGTCGGATGTGGTGGGCAATCGGCATAACCAAAACTTGCGATGCGTTCAGAATAGATTTCGATTTTCCCACTCGGCGTTTTTAAAGGGTTTTCCTGCGGGCAGCGGCAGAAATCAGCGAAGCGGATAAAATCGGCACTCTTTTCATTTTCGGGCATTTCTATCAGTTGGTTACGTTCCCAGAACTGATTAAAATCTGGCAACTCAACCTGCTGTGAGGCGCCACGCTTACGGGCAATATCATAGAATTCCTCCAGCCATTGCAGCTCCGTTTTTCCTTCCGTGAAATGCTCTTCTCCTCCCTCTTCCCACAACTCGCTGAGCTGCGCGAAAACATCGAAATCATTACGCGCTTCACCCTGCGGCGCAACCACCTGTTTCATCGGCACCAGATGCTGATTGCTGTAGTCACCGGTCATCGTCAAATCATTTCGCTCAAACGATGTGGTAATCGGCAGGACGATATCGGCATGTTTGGCGGCTGCCGTCCAAAAACATTCGGAAATCACCACCAGCTCCGGTTTTTGCCAGGCTTTAATCAGACGATTAGTATCCTGGTGATGGGTAAAATTACCGCCGCCGGCCCACCACAACATGTGAATATCGGGGAAGATTTTTTGTTGCCCGTTATGTTGGTACTCGCCACCGGGGTTTTCCAGCGCTTCAACAATACGAGCAACCGGGATTTTTTCCACCGCATCAGTACCGTTCGCCACCGAGCCTTGCATTGAACCCAATACCGCCGCACGCCGCGTTGGATTGCCACCGTTGGCATAGTGATAAGACAGGCCAAAACCACCGCCAGGCGTGCCAATCTGCCCAAGCATGGCCGCAAGCGTAACCAGCATCCAGTGTTTTTGCTCGCCGTACTGTTGGCGCTGCATCCCCCAACCGGACATCAACATGGTGTTCTTTTCGCTAAACAGCCGTGCCAGACCTTCGATTGTTTCGGCTGACACGCCGCAAATCCCCGCGGCCCATTCGGCCGTTTTTGGCAAGCCATCGGTATCGCCCATCAGATAAGCGGCAAACTTGTCGTAACCATAGGTGCAGCGCGCCAGGAATTGCGTATCATGCCAGCCGTTTTTAACCAGCGTATGAGCAATGCCCAGCATCAGTGCCACGTCGGTGCCCATGTTTGGGGCTATCCACTGTGCGGTTTCACCAAAGAAATCCACCGTTTCCGATCGCATAGGATCAATGGCGATCACCGTCTTGCCGCTGTTTTTCAGTTGCTCAAAATACTTCACGCCCTGTTCGTCGCTGGCATTCCAGGCAATTTTTAATGTGTTTAGTGGGTTCGCACTCCACAGCACTACCACATCGCTATGCTCCAGCACTAAAGGCCAGCTGGTTTGCTGTTGATAAACCTCATTAGAGCCAACCACATACGGCATGATGACCTGCGCGGCTCCGGTAGAATAATCTCCCAGATGCCCGGTATATCCACCCGCCAGACTCATATAGCGCTGTAATAATGTCGCAGCTTTGTGCAACACACCATTAGAGCGCCAACCGTAGGAACCGGCAAAAATAGACGCGGGACCATAAGCTGTGCGAATACGTTGGTGCTGCTGGTGAATCAGTTGTAACGCTTCATCCCAGCTCACTCGCACATATTCATCCTCGCCACGCACGCCGCGCGGTGAATCTGGCGACTCCAGAAATCCTTTGCGAACCATGGGAAACTGCACACGCGTTTTACTGTGTACCTGATCGGGTACCGCGCTTTGCAATGAATTCTCATGCCCGGTATCCAGCGCACCCGCTGATGCGAAAACACGTACTCCGTCAGTTTCAACTAACATCGGCCCCCAGTGCGCGGCCGTTAAAACTTTCTTGTTTGATGAGAATGCATTAGCCAATTCGGGCTCCCTTTTTTGCAGGTAGTGGGCAGGTGGCGGCCTGGATACCGCTCAATATTGTTTACAATTTCAGACGACTCTATAGAAACTTCTTCACGTTCACACGGCATAATCAACCGCCGCTGAACATGCGGTAGAGTTATCAAATTCACAAAGGAAATAAGATGAAAAAACGCGTCATGATGATTGCCGCTGTCGTTTGCGGCACGTTAGCAGTTTCTGGTTGTACTACCAACCCTTACACCGGCGAAAGTGAAGCAGGAAAAGCGGGGATCGGAGCAGGTATTGGCTCGCTGGTAGGTGCTGGCGTTGGCGTGCTCTCCTCATCGAAAAAAGATCGCGGCAAAGGCGCTTTAATTGGTGCCGCAGCAGGTGCTGCACTAGGTGGTGGCGTCGGTTACTACATGGATGTGCAGGAAGCCAAACTTCGTGAAAAAATGAAGGGAACGGGTGTGAGTGTGACGCGTAATGGCGACAACATCGTGCTTAATATGCCAAACAATGTCACCTTCGACAGCAGCAGCGCAACGCTTAAACCTGCTGGCGCCAACACCCTGACCGGTGTGGCGATGGTATTAAAAGAATACCCAAAAACTGCGGTTAACATTGTGGGCTATACCGACAGTACCGGCAGCAATGACCTCAATATGAAACTTTCCCAGCAACGCGCAGATGGCGTGGGTAGTGCACTTATTACCCAGGGCGTTGCCGCAAACCGCGTACGCACTACAGGTATGGGGCCGGCAAATCCAATCGCCAGCAACAGTACGGCTGAAGGCAAAGCGCAGAACCGTCGCGTAGAGATTACGCTCAGTCCGCTGTCTTAAGTTTTTATTCCCTCTCTTCATAGAGAGGGAACCTCACCGCCTACCTGGGCACAAAATTTATGTTACTCTCCAGAAAGTTACCCTCGGAGACAAACATGAACAGCAAGGCTGCACGCCCAACGATAAGCGACGTCGCGAAAGCGGCAAAAACCGGAAAAACCAGTGTTTCCCGCTATCTAAACGGTGAGCAAAACGTGCTGTCTGATTCTCTGCGCCTGCGCATTGAAACCGCGATTGCTGAACTCGACTACCGCCCAAGCCAGATGGCTCGCGGCCTTAAACGCGGGCGCACCCGTTTAATTGGCCTCATCATTGCGGATATTACCAATCCCTACTCCGTTGATGTGCTAAGCGGCATCGAAGCAGCATGCCGTGAAAAAGGCTTTACGCCGCTGGTCTGTAATACCAATAACGAAGTGGACCAGGAGCTGCATTATCTGGATTTGCTACACAGCTATCAGGTGGAAGGCATTGTGGTCAATGCGGTGGGTATGCGCGAGGAAGGCCTTAATCGCCTGCAACAATCCGCGTTGCCAATGGTGCTCATTGACCGAAAAATTCCTGATTTTGCCTGCGATGTGGTGGGTCTGGATAATACTCAAGCTGCAACAACCGCAACCGAACACCTTGTCGAACAAGGCTTTGAAGCGATTCTTTTTCTTAGCGAACCCCTCGGCACAGTCAATACGCGCCGGGAACGCCTGAATGCGTTTTACGCCACTCTCGAACGCTATCCCGGAATTGTCGCCGCAAATGCAGAAGTCCCCCTGCATGAAGCCGATTTAATGGATAACACGCTACGTCAATTTCACACTCAACACCGTGGAATGCGTAAGGCGGTTATTTCCGCGAACGGTGCACTCACACTTCAGGTTGCGCGATCCATGCGTCGCATCGGCCTGCATTGGGGCAGCGATATTGGCCTGTTGGGGTTCGATGAACTCGAATGGGCAGAGCTTGCCGGTGTGGGGATAACCACCCTCAAACAACCGACCTGGCAGATTGGTTACGCTGCTGTCCAGCAAGTGGTAAAACGCATCGAAAGCGGTTACGACACCGTCTATGAGCACGTTTTTTCCGGCGAATTAATCATCCGCGGCTCCACCGCCCGATAATCTTTGTTCGTGATAGCGATCATAAATTGAATACACCTGGCTTTTCTTTGGAACCGGTTCCATCTAGCGTAATAGATACGTTATTTAGATGTAATCACTCCGGAGAAGTTAATGCCGAGAACCATTATTGTCGTCACCGCAGCGTATGGCCATGACCGCATTGCCACATTGGGTGGCCAGCAAGCCTTGCTACCGATTATCGCTAATGCGGGCGCTGATGGCGTTGAGATTCGCCGCGAATTATTTAACGCCGCCCAGCTTGATGCCCTGCCAGACCTGGCGCAGCAAATCGCTAAACATAAACTCCAGGCCTGTTATTCCGCACCGGAGCCGCTGTTTGTTGAAGACGGCAAACTCAATCCGCTGATTCCGTCGTTACTGCTCGAAGCCCACCAGCTAAACGCCACATGGCTGAAACTCTCTCTTGGTAACTTCCGCAGCAGCCAACAGTTTTCCCTGCTGCAACAGTGGCTTGACGGAAGCGATGTGCCACTGGTAGTAGAAAATGACCAGACAAATAGCGGCAAGCTTGCACCCATGCAGCGCTTCCAGGCCGCCTGTAATGTACTAAACCTTCCTGTGACTCTCACGTTTGATATGGCGAACTGGTTGTGGGTGGATGAGTCACCAGAAGCGGCGGCGCGTGTGCTTGCACCTTCAGTCAGTTATATCCACGTTAAAGCGGCTGTCCCACACCATTACCACTATCGGGCCATCGCATTAGATGATGCCGAACCGCGCTGGCTGGAATTACTGAACGTTCTGCCAGCCGATGTGCCACGCGGAATCGAATTCCCGCTGGAAGGCCGCGATCTGACGGCTGTAACCCGTCACTACGTCAACTTATTACGCGAGGAGTAAGCCATGCCAACGCAACTTGATGTCATCACGATTGGCGAAGCGATGGCGATGTTTGTCGCCAGCGAAACGGGTTCACTGGCAGCCGCTGAGCATTTTGTGAAACGCGTGGCAGGTGCTGAACTGAACGTTGCTACGGGGCTTGCACGTCTTGGCCTGAATGTCGGTTGGGTCAGCCGCGTGGGCGATGACTCTTTTGGCCGCTACGTATTGCAGCAGTTAGCAAAAGAGCATATCGACAACCTTGGCGTGACCACCGACAAACGCTACGCCACAGGTTTTCAGCTGAAATCTAAAGCTGAAAATGGAACCGATCCCATTGTGGAATACTTCCGCAAAGGTTCGGCCGCCAGCCATCTATCGAAAGCTGACTTCAATGAAGAGTACTTTTGTTCCGCGCGCCATTTACACCTGAGCGGCGTGGCTGCTGCACTTTCTGAAAGCTCGCTCGAACTGCTTAACCACGCCGCAAGCGTGATGAAACAGACAGGGAAAACAGTCTCCTTTGATCCCAATTTGCGTCCTGTGTTGTGGAGTAGCGAAGCCGAAATGGTGAAGCAGTTGAATAAGCTCGCTTTCCAGGCCGATTGGGTGCTACCAGGTCTGAGTGAAGGTGCGCTGCTGACCGGGCAAAAAACGCCAGAAGCGATTGCCGATTTCTATCTCGACCACGGCGTGAAAATAGTGGTCCTGAAAACAGGCGCTGACGGCGCGTGGTTCAAAAGCGCATCCGGTGAGAAAGGTGCGGTAAGCGCCGTAAGAGTCGATAACGTGGTCGATACCGTAGGCGCGGGCGACGGCTTTGCCGTTGGAGTGATAAGCGCGCTGCTGGAGGGAAAAACCTTGCAACATGCCGTTAGCCGCGGTAACAAAATCGGCTCACTGGCGATACAAGTCATCGGCGATAGCGAAGGGTTACCCACCCGAAGCGTGCTTGGCGAATAAACGAAAATCGCATCGGCTGTACCCTACATCCGGCATGATGCGACTCTCCTCAACATAGAGGCTAGCCTATGAAAACCAATACAATCGCACCAAAACGTTGGTGGTACATCATGCCTATCGTGTTTATCACGTACAGCCTGGCGTACCTTGATCGTGCCAACTTTAGTTTTGCTTCCGCTGCGGGAATTAACGAAGACCTTGGTATCACCAAAGGGATTTCGTCTTTGCTCGGCGCCCTGTTTTTCCTCGGCTATTTCTTCTTCCAGATCCCCGGCGCCATGTATGCCGAACGCCGTAGCGTGCGCAAACTTATCTTCATCTGCCTGATTTTATGGGGTGGCTGTGCATCATTGACCGGTGTCGTCAGCAACATTCCCGCACTGGCGGCGATTCGCTTCGTGCTCGGTATTGTTGAAGCGGCCGTCATGCCTGCGATGCTGATTTACATCAGCAACTGGTTCACTAAATCCGAACGTTCGCGCGCCAATACCTTTTTAATCCTCGGCAATCCGGTCACCGTGCTGTGGATGTCGGTGGTTTCTGGCTACCTGATTCAGGCGCTCGGCTGGCGCGAAATGTTCATCATTGAAGGTATTCCGGCCGTTCTCTGGGCATTCGCCTGGTGGGTGCTGGTAAAAGATAAACCTTCGCAGGTGGGCTGGCTGTCTGATACGGAAAAAGCCGCGTTGCAGGCACAACTTGAGAAAGAACAAGAAGGCATTAAAGCCGTGCGTAACTACGGGGAAGCATTCCGTTCGCGCAATGTCGTACTGTTGTGCATGCAGTATTTTTGCTGGAGTATTGGCGTGTACGGCTTCGTGCTGTGGCTACCGTCCATTATTCGTGGCGCAGGGGCTTCGGGCATGGGAATGGTGGAAGTAGGCTGGCTTTCTTCAGTGCCATATCTTGCGGCAACGGTTGCGATGATTGTGGTGTCCTGGGCCTCGGACAAAATGCAAAACCGCAAACTGTTTGTCTGGCCACTGCTGCTGATTGGTGCGCTGGCGTTCCTCGGCTCCTGGCTGGTCGGTGCCGATCACTTCTGGGTTTCCTATACCTTGCTGGTGATTGCCGGTGCGGCAATGTACGCTCCGTACGGCCCATTCTTCGCGATTATTCCTGAAATGCTGCCAAGAAACGTTGCCGGTGGCGCGATGGCATTAATTAACAGCATGGGTGCGCTGGGCTCGTTTGTCGGCTCCTGGTTTGTTGGCTACCTTAACGGTGCAACAGGCAGCCCGTCCGCTTCCTACATCTTTATGGGGGTGGCATTGCTCGCTTCTGTGTGGCTAACTCTGATAGTGAAACCCGCAAGAAACCAACAGGTTCCGGTGGCAGCACACCACGCCTAATCTCAAGCCGGGCGGTCGTTATACCGCCTGGTCTGTATTTAACTGTTTAACGGAGAACGCCATGAAGCCGCCCGTCATCCTCTATAAAACGTTACCTGACGACCTGCTTGCCCGCCTTGAAAGCCACTTTACCGTCA
Organism: Buttiauxella sp.; assembly: GCA_036502985.1. GTDB lineage: Bacteria > Pseudomonadota > Gammaproteobacteria > Enterobacterales > Enterobacteriaceae > Buttiauxella. The sequence continues at coordinate 932 of DASXXQ010000209.1, read as the reverse complement.
CTCAACTGCGCGATTTAAGCCCTGAAACAATCAAGCAAAACGCACAGGCTTTTGCCAATGCGGAAGGTATTCTGGGTTCCAGCGAAAAAGTCGATAAAGCGTTTTTACAGCACACGCCTAAGCTACGCGCTGCCTCAACTGTCTCGGTTGGATACGACAATTTTGATGTGGATGCGTTGAGCGCTCGCGGTATTGCCCTGATGCACACGCCAACGGTACTCACAGAAACAGTGGCTGATACCATGATGACACTGGTACTGGCGACTGCACGCCGTGCAGTGGAAGTGGCTGAACGCGTCAAGGCAGGTGAATGGAAAGGCAGCATTGGCCCAGACTGGTTTGGTATCGATGTGCACCACAAAACATTAGGGATTCTGGGCATGGGACGCATCGGTCTGGCGCTGGCGCAGCGTGCGCACTTCGGTTTCAACATGCCAATTTTGTATAATGCTCGCCGCCATCATCAAGAAGCAGAAGACCGTTTTAATGCTCGTTATTGCGACCTGGATACACTGCTGGCGGAATCAGATTTCGTCTGCATTTCCCTGCCGCTGACTGATGAAACTTATCATCTGATTGGTGCAGGTCAACTGGCAAAAATGAAGTCATCGGCCATTTTGATTAATGCAGGACGTGGCCCAGTTGTCGATGAGAAAGCGTTAATTCAGGCGCTGACTGAGGGCAAAATTCACGCCGCAGGTCTGGACGTCTTTGAACAAGAACCGCTGCCCGTTGACTCCCCACTGCTCAGCTTGCCGAATGTGGTGGCTTTGCCGCATATCGGTTCAGCAACACATGAAACGCGCTACAACATGGCGGCCTGTGCGGTGGACAACTTGATTGCAGCCCTGAGCGGCAATGTGAAAGAAAACTGCGTCAACCCGCAGGTATTGCAGTAAATATTGAGGCCAGCAGGGAAACCTGCTGGTTTA
>DASXXQ010000208.1:0-4936 GCA_036502985.1 Buttiauxella sp. | reverse complement strand
CTGTCATTGCCGTTACGCAATATTCCGGTGGTTCATGCCCTGGAAGACGATGACCTGGCGCAGGGCTGGCAGCAGGGACTTGCGCTGATGGATCTTAACGCGACGCAAGACTGTTTTGCCCTCGCGGTGCCACCGGCCTATTCAACCAGCTACGCGACAGTGCAGCAGGTTATTAATGCACTGAAAATTTTCATCCAACACTTTCCCAGTACGCAGCCGCTGATTGTCGTGGCAGAGCAGGATTTGGGTAAAGCGCTGGGGATGCTGCTTTACCCACAAATGGGGCAGCGAAAAGTTGCGGTGATCGACGAAGTGGTCACCCGTACCGGCGATTATATCGACATTGGTTTGCCATTGTTTGACGGGCAAGTTGTCCCGGTAACCATCAAATCACTCGCCTTTCCTTCCTGAGGGATCGACACAATGAAACTAAAAACCACGCTGTTTGGGCAAGTTTATCAGTTCAAGGATGTTAAAGAAGTGCTGGCGAAAGCCAATGAATTACGTTCCGGTGATGTGCTGGCTGGGGTCGCTGCAAGCAGTTCCCAGGAACGTGTAGCGGCAAAACAGGTGCTGTCCGAAATGACGGTTGCGGATATCCGAATGAATCCCGTTATCGCTTATGAAGACGACTGTGTGACGCGCATTATTCAGAATGACATCAACGAAACGTCCTATGCGCGGATTAAAAACTGGAGCATTAGTGAGCTGCGCGAATACATTCTCAGTGATGAAACCAGCGTTGATGATATTGCCTTTTTGCGTAAGGGGATAAGCTCCGAAGTCGTGGCAGCGGTCGCTAAAATTTGTTCCAACGCGGATTTAGTCTACGGCGGTAAGAAAATGCCGGTGATCAAAAAAGCCAATACTACCATTGGTTTACCTGGCACCTTCAGCGCCCGTCTGCAACCGAACGACACGCGTGACGATGTGCGAAGTATTGAAGCGCAGATTTACGAAGGGCTGTGCTTTGGCGTGGGCGATGCGGTCATTGGCGTGAACCCCGTTACGGATGATGTGGGCAATTTAACCCGCGTGCTCGATACCATCTACAGCGTAATCGACAAGTATTCTATTCCAACCCAAGGTTGCGTACTGGCTCACGTTACAACGCAAATTGAAGCCATCAAGCGCGGCGCGCCTGGCGGGCTTATTTTCCAGAGTATTTGTGGTAGTGAGAAAGGGCTTAAAGAATTTGGTGTTGAGCTTGCGATGCTCGATGAAGCGCGTGCAGTGGGTGCGGAATTTAATCGCATTGCCGGAGAAAACTGCCTGTACTTCGAAACGGGGCAAGGCTCTGCATTATCCGCTGGGGCAAACTTTGGTGCCGACCAGGTCACGATGGAGGCGCGAAACTACGGCCTCGCTCGCCATTACGATCCTTTCATCGTGAATACCGTGGTGGGGTTCATCGGGCCTGAATATCTCTACAACGATCGCCAGATTATCCGCGCCGGGCTTGAAGACCACTTTATGGGCAAACTCAGTGGCATCTCAATGGGCTGCGATTGCTGCTACACCAACCACGCTGATGCGGACCAAAACCTCAATGAAAACCTGATGATTTTGCTGGCGACGGCTGGATGCAACTACATCATGGGCATGCCGCTTGGCGACGACATTATGCTGAATTATCAGACCACCGCATTCCACGATACTGCCACCGTGCGCCAGTTATTGAACCTGCGTCCGTCGCCGGAATTTGAAGCCTGGCTGGAAACAATGGGGCTGATGGCCAATGGCCGTTTAACGTCACGGGCGGGCGATCCGTCGCTGTTCTTCTGAATTCATCAGGGAAATCATCATGGACCAAAAACAGATTGAAGAAATTGTACGCAGTGTTCTGGCAAATATGGAAGAACCAGAAACCGCGCAACAACCCGTGATCGCCGCCGCGCCAACAACGCCGGCCGTAACTCAAGCTTCAGCAGAAAGTTGTAGCGTCGATTTAGGCTCTGATGAGGCAAAAATGTGGATTGGCGTGCAAAATCCGCATCGCGCCGATGTGCTCGAAGAGTTGCGCCATAGTACGGTTGCTCGCGTTTGCACGGGTCGCGCCGGGCCACGGCCTCGCACACAGGCGCTGTTGCGCTTTCTGGCTGACCATTCCCGCTCGAAAGATACTGTGTTGAAAGAAGTGCCCGCCGAGTGGGTGCAGCAGCAAGGGTTACTGGAGCTGCAATCCGAAATCAGCGACAAAAACCTCTATCTTACCCGGCCAGATTTAGGGCGCCGCCTGAGTGCCAACGCCATCGAATTGCTGCGCACCAGTTGCAAACAGAACCCGGACGTTCAGGTGGTCATTTCTGACGGCCTTTCAACCGACGCGATTACCGCCAACTACGGTGAGATTTTACCGCCGCTGTTGCAGGGGCTGGAACAATCAGGGCTCCATGTCGGCACACCGTTCTTTGTGCGCTATGGGCGTGTGAAAATTGAAGACCAAATTGGTGAGCTGCTGGGGGCGAAGGTTGTGATTCTGCTGGTGGGTGAGCGACCAGGGCTTGGGCAGTCGGAAAGTTTGTCTTGTTACGCCGTGTATTCACCCAAAACCGCCACCACGGTAGAAGCCGATCGCACCTGTATTTCGAATATCCACCGGGGTGGAACGCCGCCAGTAGAAGCCGCTGCTGTAATTGTCGAACTTGCTAAACGAATGCTGGCGCAAAAAGCGTCGGGCATCAACCTGACTCGTTAAAGGGAGCGTTATCATGCCTGCTTTAGATTTGATTAAACCGAATGTGAAAGCGATGCGGGTTATCGCAAACGTTAGCGGAGAGTTTGCTCGCGAACTGAAACTGCCTTCCCATATTCGTAGCCTGGGGTTGATTACCTGCGATTCAGATGATGTCACCTATATTGCCGCTGACGAAGCCACTAAACAGGCACAAGTAGAAGTGGTGTTTGGGCGTTCGTTGTATGCAGGTGCGGCGCACGGCCCGTCGCCAACCGCAGGCGAAGTGCTAATTATGTTAGGTGGACCCAATCCGGCAGAAGTGCGAGCGGGTCTGGATTCGATGATGGCGACAATCGAACAAGGCCCTGCTTTTCAGTGGGCCAACGATGCGCAAGACACGGCATTTCTGGCGCATTTGATCTCTCGCACCGGTTCGTATCTTTCTACAACGGCCAGCATTTTGCTTGGTGACCCAATGGCTTATCTTGTTGCGCCACCGCTGGAAGCGACATTTGGTATTGATGCCGCGTTGAAATCTGCCGATGTGCGTATCGTGACCTACGTGCCGCCACCGTCAGAAACTAACTACTCGGCAGCATTCCTGACGGGTAGCCAGGCCGCGTGTAAAGCTGCGTGTAATGCTTTTAGCGATGCCGTGCTTGATATCGCGCGTAACCCAATCCAGCGCGCATAGGAGTAAACGATGAACTCTCTCGGTTTGCTCGAAGTGTACGGCCTTGTTGCGGGAATCGATGCAGCGGATGCCATGTTAAAGGCTGCTAATGTGCGTCTATTGAACCACGAGGTGCTTAATCCTGGAATGGTGACGCTGGTTGTGGAAGGAGATCTTGCCGCGTGTCGTGCCGCGTTGGATGCAGGTTCTGCGGCCGCCGCGCGCACCGGGCGAGTCGTTAGCCGTAAAGAGCTCGGCCGCCCTGATGAAGACATCGAGCGTTTGGTTTGCAGTTTTGGTCGCAAGCCTTCGGCCAAACCGGCAGCGATAAAAACGCAGGCAACACAAGCGTTGCTTGAGGTGCTGCAAACGCAGAGCCATGGCATGACAACAGGCGAAGTCGCAGCACATTTTAACTGGCCGCTCGAAGAAGCAAGAATGCAACTAGAGGCTTTATTCCATGACGGGAAGCTACGCAAGCGTAGCAGTCGTTATCGTTTGAAGCCGGATTAGTCACGCAAGGAGCCGCATATGAGTAAGAAAATCAATGCTGACTTACATCATCTGCGTAAAACGGACTATGCGCGGGACGAAAAAGTGACACCTCTGATTGAAGAGGATGTCATTCAACAGCGCGTGACAAGCGATGTCTATGAACATGCCTGCACCATCACGGCGTGGCAGCAGCTCTATGATCAACTCCAGCCCGGGCATTTTCAGGGGGAGTTGACAGAGATGTTGTTTGATGACATCCAAATGTTCCGTGAATATACAAGCCTTGCACTGCGCCAGTCTTGCATGGTGTGGCCGAATGCTTTTTGGTTTGGCATCCCGGCCACCCATGGTGTGAAAGGGTTTATTGGCACTCAACTATTGGGAAAAGAAGAAATTGCGGCCCGCCCAGGTGGGACGGAGTTTGAACTTAGCACCCCAGACGAATACACCATTCTGGGCGTTGTGATTGCCAACGACGTGCTATTTCGCAATGCAGGGCTGTTTCAACAACCTGAAATTTTGTTTGAGCTTTTGCAAAACAACTCGGCACTGGATGTCTGCCAGCAGAAAAAAGAGACCATCTGGCGTTTTATCAATGAAGCGCTGGCACATGGCTGGCATGATCCTGAATGTATGCGTAACGAAAACGTACGCAGGGTCCTTGCGCATAATTTGCTGTCGGGAATGAGTGAACTGCTGGAGAGTGCCCAACCGGTAGCGTCTGAATTAATGTCCCGCAAAATTAGCTATCAGCGACTGGTGTCACAAGCGCGTGACTGCGTGTTAAGTCGCACATCGGAACCGTTAACGGTACTTGAGTTGTGCAATGAGCTGCACGTTAGCCGCCGTACTTTGCAAAATGGTTTCCACGCCGTGCTGGGCATAGGCCCGAATGCCTGGCTTAAAACGCTCCGCTTAAATGCTGTTCGCAGGGAGTTGATAAGCCCCTGGTCTAACTGGAAGACAGTGAAAGACGCCGCGATGCATTGGGGTTTCTGGCATCTCGGACAGTTTGCCACTGACTATCAGCGTTTGTTCCTGGAAAAACCCTCCGAGACGTTGCATTTGCGCAGCCGTGAATGGCAGTGAAT
>DASXXQ010000207.1:0-2177 GCA_036502985.1 Buttiauxella sp. | reverse complement strand
GTGGCTTTGTGCTCGTTAAAGAAGGCTTCGTAAGTCGCATTCACAGTCGCGAAATCATTCAGATCTTTTACGAAAACAGTCGTTTTAACGATATCGCCAACTTTCAGGCCAGCAGCTTCAACAATCGCCTGTACGTTTTCGAGAGACTGGCGCGCTTGCGCTGCCACATCTTCCGGTACGCTGCCTGTTTTCGGGTTAACAGGGATCTGACCGGAAGTGATAATCATGCTGCCAAGATCTACGCCCTGAACATATGGGCCGATTGCTGCTGGGGCATTTTCGGTGCTAATAGTGCGAGACATTCTTTCTCCTTAGAATAACCATATCTTTCAAGTCGCAGGGGTGTTGGCTGCGTGCTCCCACCCCAGTCACTTATCAATATAAGCTCCTGGGGATGAGATCCCTTGCCGCCTACCTGCAACTCGAAATCTAAAGGTTATTAATCGTGATGAGTAGGCAAACAAAAAAGCTCCCGACCATTATAGGGGCGAGAGCCTGTGCGGCAATGATTAATCAGCCAGCACAACGTAATGTGCGAACTCCTTCTCACAATATTTGCATTTGAGGCTGATGCTTTCATCGCGTTTTTTCACTGCGAACGAAGAATGAACGGGTTCGCTGCGGCTAATGCAGTTGGTGTTCGGGCAAACCAGCACTTTATCGATGCGCGAAGGCAGGCTTGGTTTGCTTTTGCCGACCACTTCATACTCATCAATACGGTTTACGGTTGCATGTGGTGCATACAACGCCAGCTGGTTTACTTGCTCGTCGGTCAGGAAAGTATTTTCAATTTTGATCAGGTCTTTACGGCCTTGCTCGCGTGAAGGTAAGTTCAGGCCGATAGTGATGCGCTGGTCGGTTTCAGTCAGCTGGAACAGGGTCAGCAACTTAAAGCCCACCTGTGCAGGAATATGATCGATAACCGTACCGCGTTTAATCGCTTCAACTTGTAATTTGTTGTCGTGTGTCATCTTTATCTTCCTCTCACTCAAACCAGTTCACGATTCAAAACTAATGCCAGCAGTGCCTGGCGGGCGTAAATACCGTTGCCTGCTTGCTGGAAATACCAGGCGTGCGGAGTTTTATCGACATCAGTGGTAATTTCATCAACGCGTGGCAGCGGGTGCAGCACTTTCATATTGCTGCGCGCATCCTCAAGGTCTACGGCACGCAGTACGAACTGCGCTTTCACGTTGGCGTATTCCGACGGATCAAGACGTTCTTTCTGTACGCGGGTCATGTACAGAATATCCAGCTCACCGACTACATCATCGATAGCTTCATGACAGCTCCAGGCGATGCCTTTTTCATCCAGCATATCGAGAATGTACTTCGGCATGGCCAGCGCATTAGGTGCGATGAAGTAGAAGCGGTTGCCTTCAAATTTCGCCAGCGCCTGTGCCAGTGAATGCACGGTGCGGCCATATTTCAGGTCACCGACCATGGCGATGTTCAGATTTTCCAGGCGTCCTTGCGTTTCCTGAATCGTGAACAGGTCCAGCAGCGTTTGCGTAGGATGCTGGTTTGCACCGTCACCCGCATTCAGTACCGGCACATTACCGGAGAACTCAGTCGCCAGACGCGCAGCCCCTTCTTGTGGATGGCGCATCACGATGGCATCAACGTAGGTGCTGATAACTGAAATGGTATCCGCCAGCGTTTCGCCTTTTTTGCCAAGCGAAGTATTGCTGCTGTCCGAGAACCCGACAACCGACGCACCCAGTCGATGAATCGCCGTCTCAAAAGAGAGGCGAGTACGCGTTGAAGCCTCAAAGAAACAGCTCGCAACCACGATATGTTTCAGCAGCTCCGGTTGCGGAGTGGCTTTCAGTTTTGCCGCGGTAGATAACACCAGTTCAAGTTCTTCACGACTGAGATCGTTTATGGAAATGATATGTTTTTGATATAGGGGGTTAGCCATGTTTATCTCCTGTTCTCGGGCGTCGGGCAAAAAAAAAGCCCCTCAACGAGGGGCCTTTGGAATTGATTGATGCAACGGAAAGAAAAACAGGTTAGCGCCGTCTTTTAGACGACGTGGTGTGACATTTTTTTGAACACACTGGACCATGCTTCCTCCGGCAAATTGTGGCGCATTATACGCATGTAAGAGGACACTTCAAGCGATATGTTCACATATTTTAGCCAAAAGCAATCGGTTGCTGTGAATAGTTATCTGC
>DASXXQ010000206.1:0-18147 GCA_036502985.1 Buttiauxella sp. | reverse complement strand
ATCAGGTAGGTGTCCTGAAAACCAATTTTATCGTACATGTTACCGGCAAAAGCAGAGAGGAAAATTGCCGCCGATTGTTTCGCAAACTGGAAGCCAATCAGGTAGATAGTGGCAGAAAAGCGAGTATCAAAAACGCCGGTAATGTATTTGAATACCCCCACAAGCAGGAAAGGTACCTCCAGCGCATGCAACATTTTCAGCGCAACAATTTCAACCGCAGTGGTGGCAAACGCAGAGCCGACTATACGAATGGTCATGATTGACCCGGCAATCAACAATGTGTTTTTCGCGCCGATGCGATTAATGATCCACGGCGAGCAAAACATAATGACAGCGTTACAGATTTCGCCAGCGGTGGTAGCAAACCCAAACGCCTGCGTCCCCTGCTGCGGTGTTGCGAAAAACGTTTTAAAGAAAGTGGCAAACTGCTGGTCGAATACGTCGTAAACGCAGGCCACACCAATTACATACAGCATCAACATCCACATTCCTGGCAGCTTAAACAACGAGAACACCATGCTTGCAGTGATTTGACGTTGGTTAGCGCCGAGAGTATCCATGACTTGTGCAGTCTGGTTTGCCTGTGGACGAGCTACCAGCAGCAATATCATTAAAATAACTGCCGCACCGGAACCCATCCAGAACACTAATGCTGGGTCGATGTTAAACAGTATTCCTGCCGTGGAAGCGCATAGCCCCCAACCGAGGCAGCCAAACATGCGCGCTTTACCATATTCAAAATAGCTATTACGGCTCACACGTTCTATATACGCCTCAATGGCGCCTGCCCCAGCGGAAAATACAAAACCAATGTAAATGCCGCCGATTAATGCCCCCACCCAGATATTGGTTTTCAATAACGGCGCGAAAACATAGAGGAAGAAAGGTGCAAACAGGAACAGCAAGATAGTGATTATCCATAGCAAATTTTTCTTCAGCCCAAGCTTATCGGAAATAATTCCCAGCACCGGCTGAAAGAGAATGGCAAACAGCGACATACAAGAAAAGACAATCCCGGTATCGGTCTTATTCAAGCCGATGATGTCCGAAAGCCAAATCGGTAGGAACGGGAAACAGGTTGCCATAATGAAAAAGTAGAGAAAGAAAAACAGGCCAAATATCCAGAAGTTAGGATTATTTTTATGGGTACAGGCTGCTATGTTCATGGTGCTTTCCTCAAAGGGATAAACGCTGTAGGGCGGCTTACACCGCCCTGTTGTTGTATTTATTAAACACGTTCAAAACCAATCAAAATGGCGCTTTCTGGGTCGAGAATCGGTAACGCTAATCCCGCCTGCTCCAGCCATTCGCCGCTGACCGTTTGCGATGTTTCCATCCAGCCCGGCAGTTTGCGCATGGTGTGCCCACCTTCACGTACAGTTTTGATATTCGGATGATCGAGAAGCGTGATGCGATAGCGCCCGGCTTTGTCCAGCCCCGGCACGCGCAGGTTGCCGCTCAGCGTGTAATCCGGCATCCCCAACTGACTTACCAGAAACAGCCCTTGAGATTTGTCTTCGCTGACGACGCCTTGTACCTGAGTGGTAACGTCCGGCATGTCTACACGCCATTGTTTCCCGGTATGCAGCAGTGGCCGCCACTGTTTGTAGAGCTGGATATAACGCTGGTAGCCCGCGCTTTCCGCTTCGTCGGCAGTCATCGGATCCAACTCAATACCCATGTGGCCAAACAACGCCGTCAGACCACGGAATTCAATGCTGTGCTGTCGGCAGGTCGCATGGCAATGGTGATTGCCAATATGTGCACCCATTACTTCTGGTGGGAAGAAATAGCTCATGCCGCGCTGTATGGTGTTGCGCTCCAGCGCATCGTTGTTATCTGAAGGCCAGAAACGGTGCGTACGCTTCAGCACTTCATAGTCGATTCGGCCGCCGCCTGACGCACAGGACTCAAACTCAACGTGTGGGTATTTGCGATTAAGTTCGTCTAACAGGCGATAAAAGTGATGCGTTTGTGCATCTGCCGCCGCTTTGCCATTATGCCCAGCCTGCACCAGCTCACGGTTCATGTCCCACTTCACGTAGTCAATAGGGTGTTCGCCCAGCAGCCAGTTCATACGCTCCAGAAGGTACTCGAACACTTGAGGATTGCTGAGATCGAGCACCCACTGGTAGCGCCCGGTCGCCTGTTCGTAACCCGGTAACCCCAGTACCCAGTCAGGGTGGGCGCGATACAAATCAGACTCTGGGTTAATCATTTCTGGCTCAACCCAAATACCAAATTCCATACCACAGGATTTAACGTGGTTAATCACGGGCATCAGGCCATTAGGATATTTTTGCTCGTCAAGATACCAGTCACCCAAAGCGGCACGGTCATGGTTACGGCCTTTGAACCAGCCATCGTCGATAATAAAGCGCTCAACACCCAGCTCTGCGGCGCGGCTCGCCATCTGCATGATGTAATCCGGATCGTGATCAAAATAGATGCCTTCCCAAGTGTTGAGATGCACCGGGCGCGGTTTGTTTGTAGGGAAGTGAATAATCTTCTGGCGCAAAAACTGATGGAACTGCTGGCTCATACCATTTAGCCCGCTTGTGGAATGGCTGGCATAGAGCCACGGTGTGTGCAGTGTTTCGCCTTCGGCCAGCGCCATTTCCCCCGCCAGATAGAGCGCTTCGGCTTGTAGATAACGGCGGCCGTCGGTTTTCACTTCGCAGCGTAAACGGTGGTTGCCGCTCCAACCCAAATGCACTCCCCACACATCGCCTTGCTGTTCGCTAAAGGCGACTGTTCCGGCAATCATCCCCGGGAAATGTTCGTGCGAAGTGCGCCCACGGCGGTTTTCCAGAACGAAACTGTCATGCTCAAGCGTTACGCGATGTGGCTGGAACTCACGCGTCCAGCGTCCATGAAACGCCATCAGTTCCTTTGCACGTTCCACTATCGGCAACGTAACCGCCAGTCTGTCTACCTGCCACGGTGCAGCGCGTAAATTGGTGAGGCCGTGACGAATTTGTAGCACGCCGCTCTTATCGAGAAGAATCTCGCTGAACAAGCGCAGCCCTGCCTGCTCGTCTTCTGCAATCACAATCAGATTTTGACCGTTTTGCTCTACGTGTGTGGTGGTAAATACCGGCGAAGCATCCAACCCGTTGCGGTGGCCTTCAATACCTGGCGAACCGAATAAACCGCGGCCCAACTCAGCCGCAAGGGTAACGGGGGTATCGATATCTAATCGCCCGTTAGCGATGGGTCGCTCAAGGCTTGCTGCGTCCTGCGGTGAAAAGTGCTGAAGGTGTGGTCCCCAATAAAGGATCTCGACAAACGGGTGAGTACGAATAATCAAGTCGCTATGAGGGCTAGTTAAGCGATAACAGGTGTTTTCCATGTGTGGCATCTCTACGAGGAATTGATGCCATTACTGTTGATCCGAAACGTTTCGGATGCCAACCAAAACGTTTCGGATGTGTGATCGAGATTAGAAAATCAATTTTTTCGGTGAGGAGGATTCGTGGTAATGCCTGGAATGAATTCTGGCTGCCAAAGTACCTGCAAAGACTCTACGGGTTCACCTGAAATCAGGCGCAATACCATGCTGGCGATTTGTTTACCAACGCCGGAGCGAGTGGACTGGATGACGGCAGCAACCTCGATTTCAACGATGCTGTCCAGCGGCAGGCCATCGTAAACCACGAGCGAGACGCGCTTATCACCTTCGAGCAGCCCCATATGCTGGAGTGCCATCGCCGCACCGTCACCGTGAGAGTTGCAGTCGGTGATGATTGCGGTGGGTGGAACGGATAGCGCCATTAACTCCTGCACCGCCTGGTACCCTGCCCGGCGGTTTGGTGGCAGAGCACGATAATAATCTGTCGTTAACTGGTGGTTGGCGAGGGTATCCAGGAAACCCTTGCGGCGCTGTGTGATAAACGCCTGAGAATTGTTTTCACCTAGCAAAGCGATGCGCTCGTGGCCCAGAGAAATCAGATAGTTTGTTGCGTTAGCAGTGCCAGCATAGTTGTCGAAATCGAACCATGCGTAGGGCTGGGTAACTTGGCTGCGGCCAAGGGCCAGGAACGGGAAACCGGCAGATTGCAGCTGCTGCAAACGCGGATCGTTATCCAGTGTGTGGGCAACAACGAGTGCATCAACGCGCCGCCCTTGTACCATGCGCATATAACCATGCTGGTCGGCTGCATCATCGTCGGCGATCAGCAGTAAATCTACGTCATGCTGTGCCAGTTCACGGCTAATTTCTCCAACCATGTCCATAAACACGCTGTTATTAAGCGGCACAGGATGAACCGGGAAAACCAGCCCAACGGCGTCGATTTTGCCCATTTTCAAACGACGAGCAAATGTGTTCGGGCGATAGCCCCGGCGCAACGCTTCTGCCTCTACCCGTGCTTTTGTCTCTTGCGACACATCGTCATACCCGTTTAGCGCGCGGCTAACGGTGGTGACAGAAAGACCGAGTTGTTTGGCGATGGCTTTTAGCGACATAAAGTTCCGTGTCTGGTGAGTGTAAGGGCAGATGCGGGCCTAGTTTCACGCAACAACGTGTCCCCGTCCACCGAATAACACTACCAAGAGTCGTGAACCTGTCACCCCAACAGTGACATATCCGCCGTTATTCCCAGCCTTAACGTTTTGACAATAACGCTATGAAACTTGTCGTCATCACCAACTACGCGGCAGGTGTCGCCCACACATATAAGGTGGCGGAAACGCTGGAGCAAAATACTCACTCACCTGGGTACAGCATCAAAGTTGAAACGTAAGGAATTAGAGATTTTTAGCTATCTGGCAAGCGCGTCAAATCACTACGATCCTCAAAGAATTGCAGGCATTAAAATTTACGTGGGGTTTAGAGCGTGGCTGGAGTGAAAAATAAAAAAGAGAAGCAGACCGCAGCCATTCCATAAAGAATGACCATTATCAAAATTATTTCAAACCGAAAGCGTTTTAGCAGCAGCTCAGGTTTGATAAAAAAACACCCGGCAAGCCGGGTGTTTTTAATAATCAGGGGTTTCATTGCAGTATTATGCAGCTGGCTTAACCGCAGGTTTTGCTGCTGGCGCTGCTGTGGTAGCTGCTTTTTTGTGGTGCTTTTTGGCAGCCTGAGCTTTCTGTGGAGCAGCTGGGGTTGCTGTTGTCGTTGCTTTTTTGTGGTGCTTTTTAGCCGCTTGCGCTTTCTGCGCTACTGGAGCCGCTGGAGCTGCTTTATGGTGTTTCTTGTGGTGCGTAGTAGTGGTGTGTTTTGCTGGAGCTGGTGCTGCAGTAGTGTCAGCAGCGAAAGCAACAGAGGACAGACCCATTACAGCAACAGCAATCAGAGTTAATACTTTTTTCATTTTGATAGTCTCGTATTTGTTTATGTGTGGGTTGTTGGCCCGTTGAAATAACTTTATTCCAACAAACAAATACGTTCAGTGAGTGATTGGTGTCGGTACGTAACGGAATGTACAACTCCTTAACACAGCCGCTGGGGATGGGTATAAACCGTCGCACGGCCCGGTTTACTAAAACCGACTAACGTCAGGTTGCAGCGCTGCGCGACTTCTACCGCAAGCGTTGTGGCCGCAGAAACAGCGAAAAGAATTTCTACACCACACTGAGCAGATTTTTGCACCATCTCGTAGCTCGCACGGCTTGAAACAAGCACTGCGCCGTTATGCCAGGCCTCGCGTCCACGCGCACCAAGCAGTTTATCCAACGCGACATGGCGACCAATATCTTCTTTACCTTCCAGAATCGTACCGTTTTCGTTCAACCAAAGCGCCGCATGTGTACACCCTGTGAGTTGTCCTACAGGCTGGTAGTTGCGCATCTGATTTAAAGCGTTATCCAGGTTGTTCAAATCGAAGGTTTGCGTAAATGGCAGTGGCGAAATAGGCCGGCCGATATCATTAAGTTGCTCAACACCACAGACACCACAACCGGTGCGCCCGGCAAGTGAACGGCGGCGTTCTTTCAGCCCCATAAAGCGGCGGCTTGAAAGCTCGATTTGTACTTCTAAGCCATTACACACTGGCGAAACATCAATTCCGTAAATGTCAGAAGGGGATTCAATTATTCCTTCAGATAAGGAAAAACCTAACGCAAAAAGCTCCAGGTCTTTGGGCGAGGCCATCATTACCACATGAGAAATACCGTTGTAGACCAGCGCGACCGGGACTTCTTCCGCCAGCCAGTCGTCTTTAGCCTGAAGTAAATCGTTACGCTGCCACAACGCTATTGTCCGTGCGCCAGTGACGGCGTTCACAATTTTGTCCTGATTTGGGTCTGATTTGTTCACTTTGTCTTAACCTGATTGGAACAGCCTTAATTCTAATGTGGTATTCTGGAAGCCTACCCCTTTTGGATGAGGGGTTATTACCAGTTTCGGTTTGATTGTGAACCTTTGCGGCATAGACCGCAAAAAATACACCAATAAGTCATGTGAAAAATGTCGAAAAAAGGAGCATCCATGCAGGTCAGCAGAAGGCAGTTCTTTAAGATCTGTGCTGGCGGTATGGCAGGGACTACGGCAGCGGCTCTGGGTTTTGCCCCAGGCGTTGCACTTGCGGAAACTCGGCAGTACAAACTGCTGCGCACCCGTGAAACCCGTAACACCTGCACATACTGTTCCGTCGGTTGTGGGCTACTGATGTACAGCCTCGGTGACGGCGCGAAAAATGCCAAAGCATCCATCTTCCATATCGAAGGTGACCCAGACCATCCGGTTAACCGTGGCGCACTTTGCCCTAAAGGCGCGGGTCTTGTGGATTTCATTCACAGCGAAAGCCGCCTGAAATTCCCGTCATACCGTGCGCCTGGGTCAGATAAATGGCAGCAAATCAGTTGGGAAGATGCGTTTGACCGCATTGCCAAATTGATGAAAGCAGACCGCGACGCCAACTTTATTGCTCAGAACGAACAGGGAACCACAGTAAACCGCTGGCTCTCTACCGGCATGCTGTGCGCCTCTGCATCCAGTAATGAAACCGGCTATTTAACCCAGAAATTTTCCCGCGCCCTCGGCATGCTTGCCGTGGATAACCAGGCGCGTGTCTGACACGGACCAACGGTAGCAAGTCTTGCTCCAACATTTGGTCGCGGTGCGATGACCAACCACTGGGTTGATATTAAGAACGCCGATCTCGTTATCGTCATGGGTGGGAACGCAGCTGAAGCGCATCCAGTCGGATTCCGCTGGGCGATGGAAGCCAAAATCCACAATGGCGCGAAGCTGATTGTTATCGATCCGCGTTTTACGCGTACCGCTTCGGTGGCGGATTTCTATACCCCAATTCGCTCGGGTTCTGACATTGCCTTCTTGTCAGGCGTGCTGCTGTACCTGATAAACAACAATAAATTCAACCGCGAATACGTTGAGGCTTACACCAACGCCAATTTGATTGTGCGTGAGGACTACAGCTTCGACGACGGCCTGTTCTCGGGCTACGACGCGGCGAACCGTAAATACGACAAAACCACCTGGAACTATGAGTTGGATGAGAAAGGCTTCGCTAAACGCGACCTGACACTCACCCATCCGCGTTGCGTGTGGAACCTGCTCAAAGAGCACGTTTCCCGCTATACACCAGATGTAGTTTCCAATATTTGCGGCACCCCGAAAGATGATTTCCTGAAAGTTTGTGAATACATCGCAGAAACCAGCGCAAAAAATAAAACAGCGTCGTTCTTGTATGCGCTGGGCTGGACGCAGCACTCTGTGGGCGCGCAAAACATTCGCACCATGGCGATGATTCAGTTGCTGTTAGGCAACATGGGGATGGCAGGCGGCGGCGTAAACGCCCTGCGTGGTCACTCCAACATTCAGGGTCTGACCGACCTCGGCCTGTTGTCCCAAAGCCTGCCAGGCTACATGACGCTGCCGAGTGAGAAACAGCCGGACCTCCAGACGTATCTTGCCGCCAACACACCAAAACCGTTGCTGGAAGGCCAGGTAAACTACTGGGGTAACTATCCGAAATTCTTCGTTTCGATGATGAAAGCCTTCTACGGCGACAAAGCCACGGCAGAAAACAGCTGGGGTTATGACTGGTTGCCGAAGTGGGACAAGGGCTACGACGTCCTGCAATATTTCGAGATGATGAATCAGGGCAAGGTGAACGGCTATCTGTGCCAGGGCTTTAACCCTGTTGCATCGTTCCCGAACAAAAATAAAGTCATTGCGTCACTGTCGAAGCTGAAATTCCTTGTGACCATCGACCCACTGAACACGGAAACCTCGAACTTCTGGCAAAACCACGGTGAGATAAATGATGTCGACCCGTCGAAAATCCAGACCGAAGTGTTCCGCTTACCATCGACCTGCTTTGCCGAAGAAAACGGTTCAATCGTTAACTCCGGACGCTGGTTGCAGTGGCACTGGAAAGGTGCGGACGCACCAGGGGAAGCGCTGAATGACGGCGAAATTCTCTCCGGCATCTTCACTCGTATGCGCCAGATGTATCAGCGCGAAGGCGGTGCTGCACCTGAGCAAGTGCTGAACATGACCTGGAATTACCTGACACCGGATAACCCAGCGCCAGAAGAAGTGGCCATGGAGAGCAACGGTAAAGCCTTGCAGGACGTCGTTGATCCGGCAACCGGTGCGGTTCTGGTGAAAAAAGGCCAGCAGCTTAGCTCGTTTGCCCAACTGCGCGATGATGGCACAACCTCCAGTGGCTGTTGGATTTTCGCCGGTAGCTGGACGCCTGAAGGCAACCAAATGGCGCGTCGTGATAACGCCGATCCATCTGGTTTGGGTAACACGCTGGGCTGGGCCTGGGCGTGGCCGCTCAACCGCCGCATTCTGTATAACCGCGCTTCTGCTGACCCACAGGGTAAACCGTGGGATGAAAAACGCCGCCTGATTTCCTGGGATGGCGCGAAGTGGAGCGGGGCGGATATTGCAGACTACAGCACTGCGGCGCCGGGCAGCGATGTAGGGCCGTTCATCATGCAGCCTGAAGGTTTAGGGCGTCTGTTCGCTATCGATAAGATGGCTGAAGGGCCGTTCCCTGAACACTACGAGCCGTTTGAAACGCCGCTGGGTACTAACCCGCTGCACCCGAACGTGGTTTCCAACCCGGCCGCACGTGTGTTTAAAGGCGATCTGGAAGCGATGGGCAAGCATGACAAATTCCCATATGTCGGCACCACGTATCGCCTGACCGAGCATTTCCACTACTGGACCAAACACGCGGTGTTAAACGCCATCGCGCAGCCAGAGCAGTTTATCGAGATTGGCGAAAAGCTCGCGAATTCACTCGGTATTGCTCACGGCGATACGGTGAAAGTCTCCTCCAACCGCGGCTTTATCAAAGCCAAAGCAGTGGTGACCAAACGTATTCGCCAGCTTGATGTAAACGGCCAGAAAGTGGATACCATCGGGATCCCGATTCACTGGGGTTACGAAGGCGTCGCGAAGAAAGGCTTTATCGCCAATACTTTGACGCCGTTCGTCGGTGATGCCAACACACAAACGCCTGAATTTAAGGCGTTCCTGGTCAACGTGGAAAAGGTGTAACGGAGACGAATTATGGCTTATCAATCTCAGGATATTATCCGTCGTTCCGCCACCAATGGCCTTACTCCCGCGCCTCAGGCGCGGGATCACCAGGAAGAGGTCGCGAAACTTATCGACGTCACCACCTGCATTGGCTGCAAAGCCTGCCAGGTGGCGTGTTCGGAGTGGAACGATCTGCGCGATGAAATCGGCAGCAACGTCGGGGTGTATGACAACCCAGCGGATTTAACCGCCAAATCGTGGACGGTGATGCGCTTCTCGGAAGTCGAACAGAACGACAAACTGGAATGGCTTATCCGCAAAGACGGCTGTATGCACTGCGCGGATCCTGGCTGCCTGAAGGCGTGTCCGGCTGAAGGCGCAATCATTCAGTACGCTAATGGCATTGTCGATTTCCAATCAGAACAGTGCATCGGCTGCGGTTACTGCATCGCTGGTTGCCCGTTCGATGTACCGCGCCTGAACCCGGAGGACAACCGCGTCTACAAATGCACATTGTGTGTAGACCGTGTGAACGTCGGCCAGGAGCCAGCATGCGTGAAAACGTGCCCAACAGGTGCCATTCATTTCGGTTCGAAAGAAGATATGAAAAACCTGGCAGGCGAACGCGTTGCTGAACTGAAAACACGCGGTTACGACAACGCTGGGTTGTACGACCCAGAAGGCGTTGGCGGCACACACGTTATGTATGTGCTGCATCATGCGGACAAGCCGACGTTATATCACGGCCTGCCGGAGAATCCGTCCATCAGCCCAACCGTGAAATTCTGGAAAGGTGTCTGGAAGCCGCTGGCCGCTATCGGCTTTGCTGCAACCTTCGCCGCCAGCGTGTTCCACTATGTTGGTGTCGGCCCGAACCGTGCCGATGAAGAGGACGATAACCTGCACCATGACGATGACGAGGTGCGCAAGCCATGAAAAAACAAGTGACCATTCAGCGTTATAGCGCGCCTGAACGTATTAACCACTGGATTACCGCTTTCTGCTTCGTGCTGGCAGCGGTAAGCGGGTTGGGCTTTTTCTTCCCATCCTTCAACTGGTTGATGAACATTCTTGGCACACCGCAACTGGCTCGCATCCTTCATCCGTTCGTCGGTGTGGTGATGTTTGCCTCGTTTATCATCATGTTTTTCCGTTACTGGCATCACAACCTAATCAATCGGGATGATATCTTTTGGGCGAAGAATATTCGTAAGATCGTCGTCAACGAGGAAGTGGGTGATACCGGGCGTTATAACTTCGGCCAGAAATGCGTGTTCTGGGCGGCGATTATTTTCCTGGTGCTGTTGTTAGTAAGTGGCGTGGTTATCTGGCGTCCTTACTTTGCACCGGCGTTCCCAATCCCGTTGATTCGTGTTGCCCTGATGGTGCATTCATTTGCCGCAGTGGCACTGATTGTGGTTATTATGGTCCACATCTACGCCGCCCTTTGGGTGAAAGGCTCGATTACCGCGATGGTGGAAGGCTGGGTCACCACGACCTGGGCGAAGAAACACCATCCGAAATGGTATCGTGAAGTTCGCCAGAAACAGGAAAAACGATCGGAATGAGTATTCGCATAATCCCGCAAGACCAGCTTGCGAAGAGCGATAAACGTACGGCGGAGACGATCCCGCCGTTATTGTTCCCCCGGCTGAAAAATCTCTACAACCGCCGCGCAGAACGCCTGCGCGAGCTGGCTACCGATAATCCTCTGGGCGATTTTTTGCGTTTTGCCGCACTGATCGCCCACGCGCAGGAAGTGGTGCTGTATGACCACCCGCTGCAAATGGATTTAACCGCGCTGATTCAGAAATCCTCTGAAACCGGCAAGCCGCCGTTGGATATTCACGTTCTGCCGCGCGATCCGCACTGGCAGAGTCTGTTGAATTCGCTCATTGCTGAGCTGAAACCAGAAATGGACGGCCAGGCGCTGGCCGTTATCGAGAATCTCGAAAAAGCCTCCTCGCAAGAGCTCGAAGAGATGGCCACCGCATTGTTCAATGCAGATTTTGCGTTAGTGAGCAGCGATAAAGCGCCATTCATTTGGGCCGCGTTGTCGCTCTACTGGGCGCAAATGGCAAGCCTGATCCCAGGTAAAGCGAAAGCTGAATACGGTGAGCAACGCCAGTTCTGCCCGGTCTGCGGGTCGATTCCGGTTTCCAGCGTTGTGCAGATTGGTGGTACCAGCGGCCTGCGTTATTTGCACTGCAACCTGTGCGAAACCGAGTGGCACGTTGTACGTGTGAAGTGCAGCAACTGCGAGCAAACCCGCGATTTGAACTACTGGTCGCTGGACAGCGAGCAGTCAGCGATTAAAGCAGAAAGCTGTGGCGACTGTGGCACCTATCTGAAGATTTTATATCAGGAAAAAGATGCCAAAGTAGAAGCCGTAGCCGACGATTTAGCCTCGCTGGTTCTGGATGCACGCATGGAGCAAGAAGGCTTTGCCCGAAGCTCCATCAACCCGTTTTTATTCCCTGGCGAAGGGGAATAACTGTTAGGGCCTGTTAGCGGTGGATGGCGCGCCTGCGCTTATCCACCCTATTTCCAGAGCAGTTTTCGATGCCCTGCGCTCCCTCAACCTTCCGTTAGCTCATCATAAAGATTATGAAGCCGGGTTCTCAGATAAAGCACCGCCTTGTGCTTGCGAGACAGCAGCGCCTGCACACTTATACCGGTCTCTTCCGCCAGCTCTTTAAAGCTGTAGCCATGCAGCTCAGTTTTTTCGAACGCCTCACGCTGCGCCGCGGGCAACTCTGCCAACGCCTCTTCAAGTTCATTCCAGACCAGCTCGCTTAGATACTCATCTTCAGGTGACTGCGGCACACCAAACAGGGTTTCGGCCAGTTCGTCTTCGGGGGAATCGCCGTTCTCATCATCAGAAAAGTAGTCTGCCAGTGGTAGTTCGCGCTTTTTACGCGCTCTGTCAGTCATTTCATTACGTGCAGCGCGGAACATCCAGGCGGCAACATTTTCTACCGGCTGCTCGACTTTTATCAGTTGCCAGGTCACTTCCTGGAGGATGTCATCAGCATCGTCCCGCACCGGAGTACGCCCGACGATAAAGGCTTTCAGCCTCGACCGGCAGGCATTGAGTGCCGACATCACAAGGGAATCACCTGCCGCTCCGGCTTTCATTGCAGTCACTCGGCTTGTGTCGGTTTCTGGCCGTTATCTTCCGGCTTCGGGCAACTGCGTTCACCGTCGGCACGCGACTCACGCGGACTGCCATGGTGCTCATCGCGGTGATGGCAATGCCCATGACGTTCGCCGTGGCGTTCACCGTGGCAATGCCCGTGGCGTCCGAATCCTCCGCGACGCTGCTGCACAAACTGCTCGCGTTGTTCAGGTGTCATCTGCATCCAGCGCTCATGCATGCGCCGACGTTCGCGGCCCATTCCGAACATACCAGGACGGAAACCCAGCCCGCCGAACAGAATGCGGCACAACACTAGCAAGCCCAGCGCCTGCCAGAAGCCAATGCTTTTCACACCGATAATCGCCGGCAACAGCGCATTCCACAGGGACATTACCAACAGCCCTAAAACCGCAACCAGCACAACGCCAATCACTAACCGTTTCGCCATTGAATGACCGCAGAACCCTCGGCCTCGGCCATGTCCACGCATATCAAAATCTCTCATCGTTTTGCTCCTCAGTGGATTATTTAATTATTGCTTCTGTTGAGGTAGACGAATGAGAAACGAAAATATTGTCAGAAAAGTGAAAATTTTTTGGTGAGCAGTGTGAAAACGCAAGTTTTTATCTACTCTAGCGTGTAGGGGAAAATGATACCCGGGACGTGCTGAAAGTCCTTGGTGTTACGCGTTATCAGCAGCCTCATGCTCACATGTGTGCTCGCCAGAATAATTGCATCCGGCAATTTCATCCCATATTGCTTACGTATTTCAACGGCCTGTTCTGCCACAGCCTGATTCACTGGCAATACATCAAACCCATTCAAAAAATGCCGGGTCTGCGGCTCCTGACCAAACCTTTTAGCCCCCACCATGACTTCCATCCATGTCACGATGCTAATTGCTGGTTTGTTACCCCACGTATCTAATGCGACTTTTGCTTCAGGAACAGCGTTCAAGTAATCAATCAGAATATTGGTATCAAAGACTGCCGTTTGTTCCGACATCACCATTCCTCACGTAGTTTTCGTTCGTACTCAAGCCCGTCAACAACGCGTTCACCCCAAAGCCCAAACGCATCATTTACGACATACTGCGTTTGCCGCTCGAGATACTCATCCACAGCTTCTCGAAGCAATTCTGCGCGAGACAGATTGCGCCGCTGCTTTAGCGCTTCCAGACGGCGAACCGCCTCATCGGACAGGTCCAGAAGAATTCGCCCCATCGTTTCTCCAAACATCGTAGCCATATATCATCCTAACATATCATTTCAGTGCAAAATTGCACCTTCTTACGTTCAAAGAACACACAGATTTGAAATACTTTTTAATGCTCTGATTTACTGAGATTTCATTTCTTCGAGGCGCTTTCCAGAATCATCAACAAGTGAAAAAACCCGCTTCAACAGGTGTTTAAATCAGCGTATAACTGGTTATCCATACAGCGAAAGGAATCCATTATGTCACTCGAACCCGCTATTTCCGGACTAGTAGAAGAGTTTATCGCGGCGGGTCGCCCATCCTCGCGCAAGCAGACCATGAACGAGCGCCGTGCCGGCTATCTTGCCAGTACTGTTCTGGCTGGTGACACAGAACAACGGGTGAGTGTCGAAGAACAAGAGCTCGAAGGAATAACGTTGCGGGTAATTTCGCCACTAAAGGCGCACGGGGCATTGCCGACCGTTATTTATTTTCACGGCGGCTGTTTTGTCAGCGGGGAGTTTGTCACGCATGAAAAGCAGTTACGCCAGCTGTCGTTTTTTAGTGGTTGCCGAGTGATTGCTGTGCAGTACCGTCTGGCACCGGAACATGTTTATCCAGCAGCCCACGACGATGCGGAGCAAGCCTCAAATGCCATCTGGCAGAATGCTGAAATGTTGGGTGTAGATCGCGATAAGATTACGCTCGCGGGTGACAGCGCAGGCGGTCATATTGCACTGGTTACGGCACTGCGACTGAAAGCTACCGGGAACTGGCGACCTTCACGCTTAATGCTGATTTACCCAATGCTGGATGCCTGTGCGCAATCAGCAAGTTATCAGCAAAATGGTGATGACTATGTGATTACGCGGGACACACTCCTGAGCGGATTTGAAGCCTATTTGCCGAACGTAGATAAACTACACCCTGAAGCCAGCCCGTTATGGCGTGAAGATTTGTCTGGATTGCCACCCGTTCACATCATCACAGCCGAGTACGATCCGTTACGAGATGAGGGCGAGTTGCTTTATAGCCGTTTGACACATCAAGGCGTGCCTTGCAGCTGTCAGCGTTACCTCGGCGTAATTCATGGCTTCTTTCAATTAGGTGGCATCAGCCAAACAGCGCGGGATGCTATGCGAGATATTGCGTGGCGGGTGAGTCATTCTGATGAGTAATACCAACCAACATATGCTGGCTGGTGTTTTCGCAGAGAAAATCAGTCTTTCTTAATCATATGCATGATTTCATTGCTATTGATCTGCCGCTCATTGCCTTGTTCGTCAGTGTAGCTCGTCATGCCCGTGTCTTTGTCTATTTCCGGTTTGCCCTGGGTAACAATCATGTCGCCGCGTTTGGTGGACATAATATAACTACTTGAACAAGCGGTAGTCGTCAGCGCAACGGCGCCTAGCAGCAGTACGGATAAGATCTTTTTCATGGTAGTGCATCCCTTTTTTAATGGGCGCGATTGTATCTCGTTGAAGCAAGACAGATTGTTAATGAGTATTGCGAGGAGTAATGGCAAGTATTTAGCTCCCTCCTTGAAAAGGAAGGAGCCTGGGGGATTAAAATTAAAGCTCTATCACCAAACGTGATTCATGTGAATCTGGCGTAATCACCACGCCCTGCTCACCCGCAATGCTGCGGCCTTGCTTAATACTCTGCACCTTACCGATATTGCGTAAACATAGCGTCCAGTCTTTGGCCTGGCCTTCGCCCTCAACCGTCAACGAGTTGCCTTCGCGCTTCACTTTCAGGGTGAAGATAATTGAACCGTCTGCTGCCGGGACTTCACAGATTGCTTCACGTCCATTGTCCAGATTAAACAGCTGGAAAGCGGTTCCTTCGTGCCATGCGTAATCCGGTTTTTGGTCGTTGTTGCCCAGCGCTAACAGCGTGTTGTCACGCACATACACCGGCAGGCTTTGGAAATCGTGTTTCTCTTTATGCCAGCGGCTGCCCTGTGCCTCAACGTTACTGAACAGATGCGTCCAGCGGCCTTCCGGAAGATAGAACTGCACATCGCCCGCTTCACTGAACACCGGTGCCACCACCACCGAATCACCCAACATGTACTGGCGGTCGAGATAATCGCAGCCAGGATCGTCCGGGAACTCCAGCATCATGGCGCGCATCATCGGTGTACCGAATTCTGCTGCCTGTGCTGCCTGGCGATACAAATACGGCATCATGCGTGATTTCCACTGCGTGAAGTGGCGCACCACGTCACAAGCTTCATCGTCGTAAGCCCAAGGCACACGGTACGATTTACTACCGTGCAGGCGGCTATGGCTGGAGAGCAGGCCAAACGCGCACCAACGCTTATAGACGTGGGCTGGCGCGGTATTTTCAAAGCCGCCGATATCGTGGCTCCAGAATCCGAAACCAGACATCCCCAGCGACAACCCACCGCGCAGGCTTTCCGCCATAGATTCGTAGTTGGCGTAGCAGTCACCGCCCCAATGAACCGGGAATTGTTGTGCGCCAACCGAAGCGGAACGTGCAAACAATACTGCTTCTTCGTCGCCCAGTTCTTGTTTGAGCACGTTCCACACAAGTTCGTTGTAGATGAATGCATAATGGTTATGCATTTTCTGCGGATCGCTACCATCGTGCCATACAACATCCGTCGGAATGCGCTCACCGAAGTCGGTTTTAAAACAATCCACACCCATGCGCACCAGGCGTTTCAGGTGCCCTGCATACCATTCGCAGGCAGCCGGATTGGTGAAATCGACAATCCCCTGGCCTGGCTGCCATTTATCCCACTGCCACACCGCGCCGTTCGGCCGCTTGAGCAGATAACCTTTTTCCATTCCTTCGCGGAAAAGCGGCGATTTTTGGCCGATGTACGGGTTAATCCACACGCAGATTTTCAGGCCGCGCGCTTTCAGGCGTTTCAACATACCTTCCGGGTCCGGGAAGGTCACCGGGTCCCACTCAAAATCGCACCACTGGAAGGCTTTCATCCAGAAGCAGTCGAAATGGAAGACATGCAGCGGCAAATTGCGCTCGGCCATGCCGTCAATAAAGCTGTTTACCGTCGCTTCGTCGTAATTGGTAGTGAATGAAGTGGTGAGCCACAGGCCAAAAGACCACGCCGGTGGCAGCGCTGGGCGGCCAGTGAAGCGGGTGTAACGGTCAAGCACCGCTTTTGGCGTTGGGCCATCAATCACGAAGTATTCGAGGTATTCACCTTCTACGCTGAACTGCACTTTGGAGACTTTTTCGGAACCCACTTCAAAGGAAACACATTCAGGATGATTAACCAGCACGCCGTAGCCACGGTTAGTAAGGTAGAACGGGATATTTTTGTAGGATTGCTCGGTGCTGGTGCCACCGTCTCGGTTCCAGGTTTCTACCGTTTGCCCGTTTTTGACCAGTGCAGTGAAACGCTCGCCGAGGCCATAAACCGTTTCGCCGACACCTAAATCCAGGCGCTCGAACATATGCGTATTACCGCTATTACCGTCCTGCACGTAGCCATTGTTTTTGAATGCGCTACCAGTGATGCGCATGCCGCCACGCAGGAAATCCAGCGTCCAGTCGTTGCCCTTGGTCACACGCACCGCCAGGCTACCACTTTTCAACTCGGCGAACTCATCGGTGTTTTGCATTGTGACTTTCACGTCTTGCAAGACATTGAGCGGGTAATGTGGACCGTTATTCACCGCCCCCTGGAAGTGTTCAATCCGCACACCGACAATGCCTTCCTGCGGTGAGAAGAAGTGCAGCGTAAACAGCGGCGTATCAAGCTGATTCCCACGTTCGCTAACATCCTTTGTGCCCGCATACACCACCATCTCGTTGCCGTTTTGCTCCACGTCAAACACCTGAATGGGATGAATCAACGCAAGCCCAGGCTGGATGAGCCAGTTACCGTCACTAATTTTCATCATGCAGTCCTTTAAATACTAAAATTTTTTGGAAGCGATGTGCCAACAGCGCTGGCGCACACCGATAAAAATGAGCGTGAAAATTCGTTATCAACGGTTGTAAAACATCTGGCTGGCAGCTGGAATTCTAATTTCTGGTTATCAGATTACGTTTCTTGATAAGTGTGAGCGAAGTCGCTCTCTTCGCAGGCTAAGAATTGCTAAATGCGGAGTTTGTGAACGATTTAGTTGATCCGGCTAATAGTATTAGAGGAATCATTGGGGAAACGGGAAAGCATTGTTTGGTAAGCGCAAAAAACTCGGTATACTGCGCACCGCCTCCATGTAGCAATCGAGGCTAGGAAGATCGTCGTCTCCGGTGAGGCGGCTGGACTTCAAATCCAGTTGGTGCCGCCAGCGGTGCCGGGCAGGTTCAACTCCTGTGATCTTCCGCCACTTTGGTTTCA
>DASXXQ010000205.1:0-3683 GCA_036502985.1 Buttiauxella sp. | reverse complement strand
ATATTGAGCAAGGAATAAAGATGCAAGCGGCAACCGTAAAAATTAACCGCCGCGCTCTGCGACACAACCTGCAACGCCTGCGCAAATTGGCTCCGAACAGTCGTATGGTGGCGGTTGTGAAAGCAAACGCATATGGGCATGGTCTGCTTGAGACTGCTCAAACATTAAATGACGCTGATGCTTTCGGCGTTGCCCGTCTTGAAGAAGGCGTACGGTTGCGAGCGGGTGGGATCACTCAGCCGATTCTGCTGCTTGAAGGCTTCTTTAACGCAAGCGACCTCCCGACAATCGCCGAACAGAATTTTCACACTGCTGTCCACTGCATCGAACAACTTGAAGCACTGGAACAGGCTGAGCTAAGTCATCCGATCACCGTGTGGATGAAGCTGGATACCGGTATGCACCGTTTGGGCATCTTGCCCCATGAAGCTGAAGCCTTCTACCAACGGCTTTCGCGCTGTAAAAATGTCAGCCAGCCGGTGAATATCGTCAGCCATTTTGCCCGTGCAGATGAACCTGAATCGGATGCCACACCGCGCCAGCTCGATATTTTCAACTCATTCACCGCAGGGAAACCAGGCCAGCGCTCCATTGGTGCATCTGGCGGGATCCTGTTGTGGCCCGAATCTCACATGGATTGGGTTCGCCCTGGCATCATTCTTTACGGTGTCTCTCCACTGGAGCAAAAGCCATGGGGTGTGGACTTCGGTTTCCAACCTGTCATGTCGCTCACCTCGAGCCTGATTGCGGTTCGCGAGCACAAAGCGGGTGAAGCGGTGGGTTATGGCGGCACCTGGATTGCCGAGCGTGATACCCGTCTGGGCGTGGTTGCTATTGGTTATGGTGACGGCTATCCGCGTGTGGCGCCTTCAGGCACACCTGTTCTGGTGAATGGCCGCGAAGTGCCAATTGTTGGGCGCGTCGCGATGGACATGATTTGTGTCGATCTGGGCCCGCAATCCGAAGAAAAAGTGGGCGATAGTGTGGTGATGTGGGGAGATAATCTTCCCGTTGAGCGAATCGCTGAAATAACAAAAGTGAGTGCTTACGAACTTATCACGCGCCTGACTTCAAGAGTTGCAATGGAGTATCTGGATTAAACTGCGTTTCATCGAGGGGGTTTGTAGGCTGGATTAGCGTAGCGACATCCGACATGGCCCTGCAGAGAATAAACCCCTCGATTTCTCCCCAGTTTCCGGTTTACATTGGTTGTTCGCAACACTGTAAACCAGGAGAACCCACCGTGTTTCAAAAAGTTGACGCTTATGCTGGCGACCCAATCCTATCCCTCATGGAGCGTTTCAAAGTCGATCCGCGTAGTGACAAGGTAAATCTCAGCATTGGCCTCTATTACAACGAAGATGGGGTAATCCCGCAGTTACAGGCCGTTGCCCTGGCGGAAGAACACCTGAATGCCCAGCCGCACGGCGCATCGATTTATCTGCCGATGGAAGGTCTGAACAGCTACCGTAGCGCGATTGCGCCGCTGTTATTTGGCGCCAATCACCCGGCGCTGCTAGAAGGGCGTATCGCCACCATTCAAACCTTGGGCGGGTCCGGCGCGTTAAAAGTCGGAGCGGACTTCCTGAAAACTTATTTCCCAAAATCTCAAGTGTGGGTCAGTGATCCTACCTGGGAAAACCACGTCGCCATCTTTGGCGGCGCCGGTTTTGAAGTCAACACCTACCCGTGGTTTGATAGCGAAACCAACGGTGTGCGCTTCGAAGCTCTGCTTGAAACCCTGCAAACATTGCCTGCACAAAGCATCGTGCTGTTGCATCCTTGCTGTCATAACCCAACGGGTTCTGATCTGACGGATGCGCAATGGGATGCAGTTGTTGAAATTCTCAAAGCGCGCGAGCTGATTCCATTCCTGGATATTGCATATCAGGGCTTTGGTGCAGGCATGGAAGAAGATGCCTATGCGATTCGAGCCATTGCCAGCGCTGGTTTGCCTGCGTTAGTCAGCAACTCCTTCTCTAAGATTTTCTCACTGTACGGCGAACGTGTCGGTGGATTGTCGGTAGTTTGTGAAAATACCGATACCGCGAGCCGCGTGCTGGGGCAGCTTAAAGCGACTGTCCGCCGTAACTACTCAAGCCCGCCAAACTTTGGTGCACAAGTAGTCGCTGCGGTGTTGAACGACGAGCAGTTAAAAGCCAATTGGCTGGCAGAAGTTGAAACCATGCGTCGCCGCATTCTTGATATGCGCCAGGCGCTGGTTTCCGTACTGAAAGCTGAAATGCCAGGACGGAACTTCGACTACTTGCTGCAACAACGCGGGATGTTCAGTTACACCGGCTTGAGTGCTGCACAGGTGGATCGTCTGCGCGATGAGTTTGGTGTGTATCTGATTGCCAGCGGCCGCATGTGCGTTGCTGGGCTTAACAGTAATAATGTACAGCGTGTAGCGCAGGCCTTTGCTGCTGTGATGTAAGTGCTTACCAACTAAATTAAGGCGATGCTCGCATTTTGTGATCATCGCCTTTTTATATGATAAAACTCGAAAAAATCCTTTCTCTACTCCTTTCACCTCGGTATGGTCGAACTGAATTTTGACCATCTGTTCTGCTTTACCACCCTCACAAATCATAATTAAAGGGAAAATGATGCGTAAGCTAACACTGGCATTGAGTGCCGCTTGTTTGTTGTTGGGATTGAATCAGTCTGCCCTTGCTAAGGAATCCGCGCCCGCGCCACTGAACCCTGGCGTAACCGTTGCGCAATTGGCACAACAGGTTCCCGTCCACTGGGTTTCTGTCGCACAAATTGAAAACAGCTTGTTGGGCCGTGCGCCGATGGCTGTTGGTTTCGATATCGACGACACGGTTCTTTTCTCAAGCCCTGGTTTTTATCGTGGGCAAAAAGAGTACTCTCCTGGAAAACAGGACTACCTAAAAAATCCGGCCTTCTGGGAAAAAATGAACAATGGCTGGGATGAGTTCAGCATGCCGAAAGAGGTGGCGAAGAATCTTATCTCCATGCACCTCAAACGCGGCGACAGTATCTATTTTGTGACTGGCCGTAGCCCAACCAAAACAGAAACCGTAACCCAGACGCTACAAAAAGACTTCCTGATCCCGCAAGCCAATGTTAATCCGGTTATTTTTGCAGGAGATCATCCTGGGCAAAACACCAAAACACAGTGGCTGAAAGACAAGAAAATCAAAGTGTTCTATGGCGATTCCGACGGTGACATTACCGCAGCGCAAGATGTAGGCGCGCGAGGGATTCGTTTGCTACGTGCTTCTAACTCCAGTTACCAGCCATTACCAAAAGCCGGGGCATTTGGCGAGGAAGTGATTGTTAATTCTGAATATTAATTTACCCGTCATATTTCGAGTTGCAGGGGGGTGATTTCCTTGCCGCTTACCTGCATCTCGAATTATTGAGTGTAAATATGTATCCAAACAAAGCGGCAACTAAAGTGTTGCCGTTTTTTTCATCAAAAATCCCCTGTTGGGTTTTACCTTTTGGCGAGTAGCTCGCACACTTAGAGATAGCTGCCTCTTAAACTGGTCAGCACATCGTATTCATGGGAATCCTTCAGGGGGAATAAAAATGACCAATTCGGAGCTATTGCAGTACTGCATGAACAAACCCGGAGCGGAACAAACGGTTCATAGCAACTGGAAGGCCACACAAATCAAAGTAGCAGATGTGATGTATGCAATGGTGCATGA
>DASXXQ010000204.1:0-13412 GCA_036502985.1 Buttiauxella sp. | reverse complement strand
AACTTGTTCATCAGGGGAGTGTGGACCCGTGATGGTTGGCCCAATGGAAACCATATCCATATCCGGATAAGGTTTCTTAAACAGGCCACATTCCAGCCCCGCATGGATAACCATGATGTTCGGTGTCTTATTGAACAGCTTTTGGTAGGTTTCGCGCACCAGATGCATCACAGGTGAGTTCGCATCCGGCTGCCAGCCAGGATAGCTGCCCTTGGCCAGAGTTTGTGCGCCAGCGAGCTGACCCAGCGCGTTGAGCATGCCAACAACATAGTCTTTGCCGCTATCAATCAATGAACGAATCAGGCAGATAATTTCTGCGCTTTCGTCAGTCATCGTAACGACGCCCACGTTCAGTGAGGTTTCCACAACACCTTTAACTGCGTCGGAATTACGGATAACGCCATTTGGTGTGGCATTCAGCAGACACAAGAAAGCGTCACGGCTATTGGTGGTAAGCGCTTTCTTGTCAGTCGTTGCAGATTCAACCAGCACAGTGATGTTTTTCTCGACCGCTGCCAGTTCATTTTTTAGAATCGACAGGAATTCGTTGGCCAAAGATTTCAGCTGTTCTGCTTTGTCCGCGGGTACTGCCAGAGTAGCAAAACCTTCACGTGGAATAGCGTTACGCAGCGTACCGCCGTTCAGATCAATCAGACGAGCATCCAGTTCAGCTGCGTGAGCAAACAGGAAACGTGCCAGTAATTTGTTAGCGTTGCCCAGACCCAGATGGATTTCACCGCCAGAGTGGCCGCCTTTCAGACCTTTGATGGTCAACTTATAGGTTTCGTAACCAGCTGGGATCGCTTCACGTTGCAATGGCAGTGTGGAGATAAAATCAATCCCGCCTGCGCAACCCATATAGATCTCACCTTCTTCTTCGGAGTCGGTGTTAATCAAAATATCAGCTTGCAACCAGCCCGCTTGCAGACCAAATGCACCGTCCATACCAGCTTCTTCAGTCATGGTCAGCAGAACTTCTAGCGGGCCGTGGGATACGGAGTCATCAGCCAGAACTGCTAATGCAGACGCCATGCCGATACCGTTATCCGCACCCAGCGTCGTGCCGCGAGCTTTTACCCATTCACCGTCGATGTACGGCTGAATAGGATCTTTGGTGAAGTCGTGCACGGTATCGTTGTTTTTCTGCGGCACCATATCAAGGTGAGCTTGCAGGACGACCGCTTTACGGTTTTCCATACCTGCAGTTGCAGGCTTACGAATCAGAATATTACCGACCTGATCGCGCTCAACATGCAGGCCTTTTTCTTTTGCCCAGGACAGAATATGTTCCGCGAGTTGTTCTTCATGATAAGAAGGGTGCGGAATAGAACAGATTTTGGCAAAAATATCCCACAGCGGTTGTGGCGATAATTGAGACAATTCAGACACGATAAGTCCCCTTGACATCGACTCTGCTGACAATTTTGGCTCGCAGAGAACAGGATTGATCTTAATGAAATACCACACAAGCAAGCTGTGTGCGCTGGTTTGAGAATACCACTATAACTAAGGCCCTGACGACCTTAAGCACGTAAAATCACGGCGGATAGACCTGCAAAGCTGGTTTTTAGTGCGCCAGATCTCTATAATCTCGCGCAACCAAAACCCCTTTGAACATTTTTAAGCCGTTAATAACTGGCTGGGATAATTTCACATGAGCGAAAAATACATCGTCACCTGGGACATGTTGCAGATTCACGCGCGTAAGCTGGCAAGCCGTCTGCTTCCTGCTGAACAGTGGAAAGGCATTATTGCTGTTAGCCGTGGCGGCCTGGTCCCCGGCGCACTGCTGGCACGTGAGCTGGGGATTCGTCATGTTGATACCGTCTGTATCTCCAGCTACGACCACGACAATCAGCGCGAGCTGACCGTGATTAAACGTGCTGAAGGTGATGGTGAAGGTTTCATCGTTATTGATGACCTGGTGGATACTGGTGGCACCGCTGTTGCCATTCGTGAAATGTATCCAAAAGCGCATTTCGTCACTATTTTCGCGAAACCTGCTGGTCAGCCTTTGGTTGACGACTATGTTATCGATATCCCACAAGATACCTGGATTGAACAGCCTTGGGATATGGGCGTTGTTTTCGTACCACCATTGGCGGGTCGTTAATCGTCTCCAAAAGCGATTAGCGCAGCTGCAGAATTTGCATTGATTTACGCCCGGTGATGCCGGGCGTTTGTGTTATTTGAGTGCCGACAGAGTACAATAGCCCCATTCCTGACGTTTGTATGGAGGCAGAGACGATGTCGCAGGCCAATCTTAGCGAAACCCTGTTTAAACCACGATTTAAGCATCCCGAAACTTCGACATTAGTCCGTCGTGTTCAGCATCACGCTACCCCCGTTATCCAGTCTGCTCTGGACGGCGCAACAGTTCCTCATTGGTATCGCATGATAAACCGCCTGTTGTGGGTATGGCGGGGTGTCGACGCACGTGAAATCATCGAAGTTCAGGCTCGAATTGCAGCAAACACAGCGGAGCGAACCAATGACGATCTGTTTGATACCGTCGTGGGTTATCGCAGCGGCAACTGGATCTATGAATGGTCTAAACAGGCAATGATCTGGCAGCAACGAGCCAATCAAGAAACGGACAAAGAAAAAAGCGGCAAATATTGGTTACATGCCGCCAACCTATACAGCATTGCGGCTTACCCGCATCTGAAAGGTGACCAACTTGCTGAGCAGGCGCAGGTTCTGGCAAATCACGCATATGAAGAAGCCGCTCCTCGTCTTTCTGGCGGTTTACGAGAGCTGGAATTTACCATTCCGGGAGGCGGTGCGATAACCGGGTTTCTCCATCAGCCAAAAGAAGGTGAAGGCCCATACCCAACCG
Source organism: Buttiauxella sp. (assembly GCA_036502985.1). Lineage (GTDB taxonomy): Bacteria > Pseudomonadota > Gammaproteobacteria > Enterobacterales > Enterobacteriaceae > Buttiauxella. Next base: position 10,573 of record DASXXQ010000204.1, on the reverse strand, counting down.
TGCTGATTTGCGGCGGTCTGGATGCGTTGCAAAGCGATTACTACACGTTGTTTGAAAAGTATTTTGCTCCCGAAGGTATCGCGATGTTAACCATCGACATGCCATCAGTGGGGTTTTCTTCAAAATGGAAACTGACTCAGGATTCCAGTCTTTTACACCAACACGTTTTGAAGGCGTTGCCAAACATTCCGTGGGTCGATCACACCCGCGTCGCGGCATTCGGTTTCCGTTTTGGGGCAAACGTTGCAGTACGTCTGGGTTATATCGAAGCACCTCGCTTAAAAGCAGTTGCCTGTCTTGGACCCATTGTTCATAGCTTATTGAGCGATGCATCACGCCAGACGCAGGTACCGGAGATGTATATTGATGTGCTGGCGAGCCGTCTTGGAATGCATGATGCGTCAGATTCTGCATTACGTGTGGAACTGAATCGCTATTCGCTAAAAACCCAAGGGCTATTAGGGCGCCACTGCCCAACACCAATGCTATCTGGCTATTGGGCAAACGATCCGTTCAGCCCGGAAGACGACTCTCGTTTAATCACTTCGTCATCTGCCGATGGTAAGTTGTTAACGATCCCGTTTAACCCGGTGTATCGCAATTTTGATAAAGCTCTGAAAGAAATTACCGAATGGATCAAGCAGAGATTACGTTAATGATTTGCTAAATTTCATCGGTTTGGTAAAACAGTTGCTTCACAACAGGAGATCGCAATGACGTTACCGAGTGGACACCCGAAAAGTAGATTGATTAAAAAATTTGCCTCGCTTGGCCCTTATATCCGAGAAGAGCAATGTGAAGATAACCGTTTCTTCTTCGATTGCCTGGCTGTGTGCGTCAATGTGAAGCCAGCGCCTGAGAAGCGTGAGTTCTGGGGCTGGTGGATGGAACTGGAAGCGCAGGAAAAGCAATTCACCTATACCTATAAGTTTGGATTGTTCGACAAAGATGGTAAATGGACTGCTACGCCGGCCAAAGACAAAGAAGTGGATGAAAGACTTGAGCAAACATTACGTGGTTTCCACGAGCGTTTGCGTGAGTTATTAAGCACACTGGGTCTTGGTTTGGTGCCTGCGGAAGATTTTGCGGATAAACCTGTAAAATTATCAGCGTAAAAATAAAAAGCCCCACCCGTTCAAGGTGGGGCTTTTCGTTTATGTATTAGAACTGATAAACAAGACCTAATGCGACAACATCATCGTTGTTGAGTTTAAGTGCATTATCGTCACTCAGTTGGTTAATTTTATAATCAACAAAGGCTGACATATTTTTGTTGAAATAATAAGTGGCAGCGACATCAATATATTTTACCAGGTCGGCATCACCTACGCCTTCAATATCCTTAGCTTTTGACTGGACATACCCCAGTGATGGACGCAGGCCAAAATCAAATTGATATTGAGCAATGACTTCGAATGCCTGGTTTTTATTGGCGAAACCACTGATGCTTCTATTTACACCATTAATTGATGCAGTGCCTGAAATTGGCGTCATATTCCGTGTTTCGGCATACATAGCGGCTAAATAAACGTTATTAGCATCGTATTTCACACCAGTGGTCCATGCTTCGGCATTGTCACCCTTGCCGACTGCCTGATTTTTCTGCGCCAGAGTACGGTTGGAGTTAGCGTAACCTGCACCGACACTCAGACCTGTATCTCCAATGTCGTAATTAAGGGAGCTACCAAAACCGTCGCCATTTTGTTTGCTTGTTGTACGGCCATCATTCTCATTCTTGCCCTGATACTGCAATGACAGCTTCAAGCCATCAACCAGACCGAAGAAGGTGTTATTGCGGTATGTGGCGACACCGTTGGCTCGGCCAGTCATGAAGTTGTCTGTTTTGGTGTAAGAGTCGTCACCAAATTCAGGCATCATATCGGTGTAGGAGGCGATGTTATATAGCACGCCATAGTTACGACCGTAGTCGAAGGAACCGATATCACCCGCTTTTAACCCAGCAAATGCCAGACGCGTTTTAGTGGTATTTGCATCGCCTTCAATTTTGTTGGCGGCAACTTGATATTCCCACTGACCAAAACCAGTCAGTTGATCATTAATTTGTGTCTGGCCTTTAAAGCCCAGGCGGACATAAGACTGGTCGCCATCTACAGAGTTATTATCGCTCATGTAGTGTTCAGCTTTTACTTTTCCGTAAAGATCGAGTTTATTGCCATCTTTATTATAAATTTCCGCTGCCTGCGAAGATGTTGATGACGCCAGGAAACCCAATACCATTAATGCCAGTGTGCTTTTTTTCATTTTCTCATCCCAATGATGTATGCGCGCTAAAATTTAATCGGGAAATATCCCGTTAAAAAACGCAGAGAGTTTTATCGCCCTGAGATGAAAGTTTTATGACAGAGTAAGAGAAAGTTTAAATAAACGTAATAAATTATTTTTGTCATAAATTTGTCAAAATTTATCGCTACGTTAATTGATCCTTTACGCTAAGTTAGCCGTTTTCCTTATCAGGGCAGTTGGCAAGCCGCGTCAGTCCTGTTACAACGTCATCTGGCATTTTAATTTTCCAATTTCGTTGAAACGGCAGAGAATCATGAGTGACAGCCAGACGCTGGTGGTAAAACTAGGCACGAGCGTATTAACCGGTGGCTCACGCCGCCTGAACAGGGCTCATATTGTTGAGCTGGTGCGCCAGTGCGCACAACTTCATGCTTCCGGGCATCGTATCGTTATTGTCACCTCCGGGGCTATTGCCGCGGGGCGTGAGCATTTAGGATATCCCGAACTTCCCGCAACCATCGCCTCAAAGCAATTGTTGGCTGCAGTTGGCCAAAGCAGACTGATCCAACTTTGGGAGCAGCTGTTCTCTATATACGGCATACATGTCGGGCAAATGTTGCTGACCCGTGCGGATATGGAAGACCGTGAACGTTTCCTGAATGCGCGGGATACTTTACGAGCGCTGCTGGATAACAACATCGTACCTATAATTAATGAAAACGATGCTGTCGCGACCGCAGAAATCAAAGTTGGCGATAACGATAATCTCTCTGCTCTGGCCGCTATTTTGGCGGGTGCAGACAAACTGCTTTTGCTCACTGACCAACAAGGTCTGTTTACGGCTGATCCTCGCAACAATCCAACCGCAGAACTCATTAAAGAAGTTCACGGTATTGATGATGCTTTGCGAGCTATTGCCGGGGACAGCGTTTCTGGTTTGGGTACAGGTGGTATGAGCACGAAATTGCAGGCCGCTGATGTTGCTTGTCGCGCGGGTATTGATGTTGTTATTGCCGCGGGTAGTAAGCCTGGTGTCATTGGTGACGTGATGGCGGGAACACCCGTTGGCACGCGTTTCCATGCGCAACAATCACCGTTAGAAAATCGTAAGCGTTGGATCTTTGGCGCACCTCCTGCCGGTGAAATCACAGTAGATGACGGAGCTTTGGCGGCAATTCTTGAACGCGGAAGTTCTTTACTGCCTAAAGGTATTAAAAATGTGAAGGGCAACTTTTCTCGTGGGGAAGTTATCCGCATTCGCAGCCTTGAAGGACGCGACATCGCCCACGGCGTATGCCGTTATAACAGCGACGCGTTACGCCGTATTGCGGGCCAGCACTCTCAAGAAATCGATAAAATCCTCGGCTATGAATATGGCCCGGTAGCTGTCCATCGCGACGACATGATAGTTAACTAAGGAGCTGGCAATGCTGGAACAAATGGGCAAAGCCGCTAAAGCGGCTTCTTATCAAATGGCTCTGCTCTCCAGTCGCGAGAAAAATCGCGCCCTGGAACGAATCGCAGATTATCTGGAAGCACAGGCCGTTGATATTTTAGATGCCAATGAACAAGATCTGGCCGAAGCGAAAGAAAATGGCCTGAGCGAAGCCATGCTAGATCGCCTGAAGCTTACTCCTGCACGGTTAAAAAGCATCGCCGATGATGTTCGTCAGGTTTGCAATCTAGCCGACCCAGTGGGTCAGGTGATTGATGGCAGCTTATTGGATAGCGGCTTGCGCCTCGAACGCCGTCGCGTTCCACTCGGTGTGGTGGGGGTGATATATGAAGCTCGTCCCAACGTCACGGTGGACGTCGCTTCTTTGTGTCTAAAAACGGGCAATGCCGCGATCCTGCGTGGTGGAAAAGAAACCTGGCGCACGAATGCAGCAACAGTAAAAGTCATTCAGCAAGCGCTTACTGAATGTGGATTACCCGCGGCTGCAGTTCAGGCCATAGAAAGCCCCGATCGCGCGCTGGTGAATGAATTGCTGCGTATGGATCGCTACGTAGACATGCTCATTCCACGCGGTGGTGCTGGCTTGCACAAACTTTGCCGTGAGCAATCCACGATTCCGGTGATAACTGGAGGTATCGGGGTTTGCCATATTTTTGTCGACGAAAGTGCTGAATTTACTCCTGCGCTTAAAATTATCGTTAACGCAAAAACACAGCGTCCAAGCACCTGTAATACTGTTGAAACACTGCTGGTGCATCAAGGTATTGTCGATACTTTCTTACCGGTGTTGAGTAAACAAATGGCTGAGTCCGGTGTTACGTTGCATGCAGATGAACGATCTTTATTTCTGTTGCAAAATGGGCCAGCAGAAGTGCTTCCGGTAAAAGCGGTGGATTATGATGACGAATGGCTGTCGCTGCATTTAAATGTGAAAGTTGTCAGAGATATTGATGATGCTATCGATCATATTCGAGAGCATGGTACTCAGCATTCAGATGCGATTTTGACGCGTACGCTAAGCCATGCGAATCGCTTTGTGAATGAAGTCGATTCCTCAGCTGTCTACGTTAATGCCTCAACTCGTTTCACCGATGGTGGCCAGTTTGGCTTGGGTGCTGAAGTAGCCGTAAGTACGCAGAAACTCCATGCTCGTGGCCCAATGGGGCTTGAAGCATTAACGACTTACAAATGGATTGGTTTCGGCGACGATACTATCCGATCGTAGGTGATTAATTAGGTAATACATACAAATATGGAAATCATATATTATATGTATTACCTTCCCTTCATAATTAACACCATTCACCGTAATAATATCTTCCATAAAATATATCAATCCTAATAATCACTCAATTTATTCTTATTGGTTTAAATAACAATGTGTTTAAGTTGCCATTATGATTGATTTTATAATGGCTTAAACTTTACTTTTCAATTATTCCATTGATGCTTAACAAATCATATATTAACGATAGGTTACTTGTATGAATTAGTGTGCAATTCAATAAATGCCATTGATGTATGAAATGTTTTTATTTTTTATTGTGGCCGTCTCTTTAGAAGTATTAGTCTGTTTCCGTACTAATTGAAGAAAATAATTGAACGATTTGCTTACGGGGCTTAATAATCCTTCCGCTAATACTCTTACTTGTTTTGTGATTACTGAATATTTATTTACTGCATTGACTATTGATGGACCAACATAAGATTAGATCCCTTAGGAGGGATGACAAATGCATTCTTGGAAAAAGAAACTCGTTGTATCTCAACTAGCAGTGGCCTGCACTCTGGCAATTGCCGCTCAGGCAAGTGCTACCACTTATAACACTTTTGGTTATCACGATGATGCAAATACTGCATTTAATTGGAGTGATTGGACAACTACCGATAGAACTAACTATATCAGTTACGATGGTTATATCTATAACAATGCGGCCGATGGCTCGTTCGATCAAACCTTCAATAACGATGTGGTAAATGGTGTTATCTCTACTTATTACCTGAATAACGATTATGCTGATGGTTCTGCGAATACAGTGAATATATCCAACTCCGTCATTCACGGTATGATTACTTCGCAGAAAGTTTATGACCATGATGGTTATGGCTGGACTAATGGTACTATTGTTGACAATAACTGGGTTGACGGTGATGTATTCACTCTGAATATCGCTAATACAACGATTGACGACGATTATGAATATTTCTACTTCACGGACAGCTATTTGAATGCTGATGCTAGATCAACATCAGAACAGTATCGCACAGCCGATTATGCCTATTTAGGTACGGCTGTAACGCTAGATGTTGAAAGTAATATCAACATTAGCGGTAACTCTCGTGTCGCTGGCATCGCCTTGTCTCAAGGGAACACCAGCAATGATCTTTACACCACCGAGTCTCATACCTGGGATAACAACATTTCTGTTGTTAACTCTACGGTGACTTCTGGTTCTTATACTCCGCTGGAAAACGATGGTTTCTATGGCAACTCTAAAGAGCCAAGTGACTATGCCGGTGATGGTGGCGTGAACGATATCGCATTGTCTTTTGTTGATAACTCAGCATCTAACTATGCGATGAAAAACAACGTTAAATTTGATCACTCTACTTTGATGGGTGATGTCTTATTTGACAGCACCTGGAATGCTAATTTCTACCCGAATGGTCACGATGCCAATGGTGATGGTGTTCTGAATACCAATGGCGGCTGGGTTGACGATAGCCTGAATGTTGATGAACTCAACATCACCCTGGATAATGGTAGCAAGTGGGTTGGTGCGGCAGAATTCAGTTATAACGCTATTGGCACGGCTCAGATGTACGATGTTGCAATCAACAGCCAGGAACCAAATTCGACTTATGATCATTGGGGTAACGTTATTGATGATAAGACTTTCCAGAGTGGAGTATTCAATGTTGCGCTGAACAATGGTTCAGAATGGGATACGGTTAATGACTCCAATATTGACACGTTGACCGCGAATAATGGTTCCCAGGTTAATGTCGCTCAAAGTTCTTCTCTGCTGGCTGATTCTATTACTCTGACCAACGGTTCAACAATGAACCTGAGTTCTTATGGTGCAGTAGGTACTGATCATCTGACTGTAGATAGCTACAGTAGAGTCGATCTGAAGGATGAAAGCGCTTACCTATATGCTAATACCATTACCGTTTCTAACGGTGGTGAATTTAGCGTCGGTGCTGGTGATTTCGATGCAAATCTGTTTAAAACAGATACCCTGCAACTGACTAATGGTGGTGTCTTCAACATCAATAGCAGTGACTATGTATTAGATGCTGATTTGGTTAATGGCTATACCAATACTGCTAACACTCAAGATGCGACCTATGGTTATGGCGTTATCGCCATGAACTCTGATGGTCATCTGACAGTTAATGGTAATGGTAATATCAACAATGCTGACCAGGAATTCAGTGTTTATGATGCTAACGATAAAACTGTTGCTGCGGCCGGTAATTACAAAGTTCGCATCAATAATTCAACAGGTGCGGGTTCTGCTGTTAACTATAAAGATAAAGAAATTATCTATATTAACGACCAAAACAGTACTGCCACTTTCTCTGCTGCTAACAAAGCTGACTTGGGTGCTTACACCTATAATGCTGAGCAACAAGGAAATACTGTTGTTCTGAAACAACATGAATTGACTGACTACGCTAATATGGCGTTGAGCATTCCTTCTGCTAATACCAATATCTGGAATCTGGAACAAGATGCTCTGGCTACTCGCCTGGCAAATGGTCGCCATACTCCAACTGATGCTGGCGGTGCATGGGTAACTTACATCGGTGGTGGGTTCTCTGGCGATAACGGTGTGCTGAATTACGACCAGGATGTTAACGGTATTATGGTTGGTCTGGATCAACATATTGATGGTAATAATGCTAAGTGGACTGTTGGTGCTGCGGCGGGCTTTGCAAAAGGAAGCATCAGCGATCACAGTGGGAATGTAGATCAGGACAGCCAGTCAGCTCGTATTTACTCTTCTGCTCGTTTCCAGAACAACATCTTCCTGGATTCAACGTTGAGCTATAGCCATTACAGCAACGATTTGTCTGCAACCATGAGCAATGGCGCAGCGGTTAATGGTGATGTTTCTTCTGATGCCTGGGGCTTTGGCGTGAAATTGGGCTATGACCTGAAGTTGAACGAACAGGGTTATGTAACCCCATACGCGTCTATTTCAGGTTTGTTCCAGGATGGCGATAATTACCAACTGAGCAACGACATGAAAGTCGGTAGTCAATCATATGACAGCATGCGTTATGAGTTAGGTGCGGATGTTGGATATACCTTTGACTACGGCGATCAAGCTCTGACTCCTTACTTCAAACTGGCTTACGTTTACGACGATGCCAATGGCAACAGTGCTAATGTTAACGGTGATAACATTGACAATGGTGTAGAAGGTTCTGCGGTTCGTGTAGGTTTGGGTACTCAGCTTAGCTTTACTAAAAACTTTGGCGCATATGTTGACGCTAACTACTTGGGTGGTGGTGATGTTGATCAAGATTGGTCAGCCAACGTCGGCGTTAAGTACACCTGGTAATAGCATTAGTAATAACTTAGCTTTAATTAATACTTAATTTTAGCTACTCAATCATAATCAGGGCCTGTCTCGAATAGGGACAGGCATTTTTTTCCTGTCAAAGTAAAGGAATACTTATTATGTATATAAAACCATTAACCCAGCTCGAAGTTATTCGCAGCAGGTTGGTGGATGCTGGGAAGAAATTTACTTTACCAGCAGGCAGTGAGTTGAATATGAGCTGTGAAAAAAATGAACCATTAATTTGGTTTTTTGGTGAGGGGAGTATTGTACTACATCGGGAAATGGATGACCTTTTGGTGGAATTAGTTTCAGCACCTACATTGATAGGTTTGGAAAATATATTTCATATGAATAAGATTAAATATCGAATCGTTACCCAAACCCATTGTCATGGCTTCACCCTCCCGGCAAATATTGCTTTTGATATCATTGATAAAAATAAATTATGGCAACAAGTTTGCCATTGGACAACTTATCTTTTACGTAGCCTTGCACACCGTGATGCTTGTTTCATTGGCGCGACAACCTATTCTCAAATTAGGGCGACTTTGTTCATTATGGACTCATGGGATTCTGATTTACGTGCGCGTATTGGTGTCATTAGCTTTGTACAAAAAAGAACTAAAATATCTCGTTCAGTGATTGCGGAAGTATTATCTGCCCTGCGAAAAGGTAATTACATTAAGATGGATAAAGGTAAGTTGATAGCAGTAAATCACTTGCCGAGCAGTTATTGAGGAAAGCAGGTCGAATTATCGACCTGCTTCACTTATCAAGACGCTGGGCTTGCAGGGGAGGTAAATCCACTCAACTCTGAAACTAAATCATTAACACCATCACTCATATTCACAAAACGGGTTAATGGTGAGCGGGTGATGACGACAAAAACACCAACATTGCTTTGCGGAACCATTGCCATATAAGTGATAAAACCACCCCCGCCACCTGTTTTCTGCACAATCCCCGGTTTGCCATTTTTAGGTGCCAGGTAAACCCATCCAAGCCCTAACGCATCTGCTTTTCCAGGAACATCCATCCCTATAACTCTGGTTAACTGCGTACGTTGATAAATCAGCGTTTGCATTCTATCGGCCTGGGAATTGCGGCGGTGGAAATCTGAGCTCAGGAATTGCTGCATCCAACGCATCATATCGTCTGGCGTGGAATACACACCGCCACTCCCAATTGCGGCGAGCGTGTTATCGCAAGGACTGGCACCTTTTTCAGCTACCATCAGGCGTTTGCATTGATCAGGCGAAGGTGTGAATGTGGTGTCCTTCATACCCAGCGGGCGAGTGATTTGCTCTTCGAAAAGCGCGGGATAAGGTTTGCCCGCTGCCCGAGACAGTGCATCGGCGAGCAGATCAAACGCCAGATTCGAATAAGAGGCAATTGTGCCTGGGGCGCTCTTTAAACTTGCAGTGGCGAGCCAATTCCAGCGTTGGTCGTACTTCGGCCAGGTAAACACAGTGCGATGAGCCGCACCGCCAGGTTGTTCGCGAGGTAATGCACTGGTATGTGTTGCAAGATTGACCAGAGTTATAGGATTACCGTTGTAAGTCGGCACTTTGGCTCCAGCTGGAGCATACTTACTCAGTGGATCGTTGAGCTGAACTTTGCCCTGATCTAGCATTTTTACCAGCATTTCACTGGTCATTAGCTTGGTCAGCGATGCGATGCGGATAACAGAATCAAGTTGCGGGCGGACATTATTACCGGGGCGGGTTTCGCCAAAGCTCCTGAAAACGCGCTGATTGCCATCAATCACCACCATTGCCATACCTGTAGCGCCGCTGCCGTAATAAATATGATTGGCATAGCGATCCGCTATCTCAGAAGCAAAAACAGGATCGGGCGAAGTTTGTGCAAAGCTCAAAATTGGCAGCACAGCAATAACGAGCGCAGCAAGGCGCGGGAGACGAATTTTCAACGAGGGTAACCCATTAACGAAGTGAAGCGATATTTATCGTATTTATACTACTCTCTGGCGCTGCGCAAACGCGGAAAATGAGGAATGTGATGAGAAAAAGCGTAACGCGGCATTTCAGAGAGTTTTTCGCTCAGTAATGCACCACAGTTTGTGACCGTGGCGCATCACACACTAATTCGTTTTCTGCGTATCTTTTTGCATTACGTCGTCTGTAGTACCACCCTTTTTCAGCATTTTGTCGTCGCTTTTATGCTCTTTACGCATCTCGTGGCCTGATTCGCAGCCTTTTTTCATTTCATTACCTGCGGCGCGGCAGTCATCAATAATGTGACCCGAATTATTGAGCTGTTCTTTCTCTGCCTGCAT
>DASXXQ010000203.1:0-8358 GCA_036502985.1 Buttiauxella sp. | reverse complement strand
CCTAAACCTTTTGCGCCATCCAGTGCAATGGTCAATGCTGCCATGCCAAAGGCCAGCAGCACAAAGCCCATCATGTCGAATTTTCGCGTTTGCATGGTGTAATTCGGCATCAGCCAAAGTGTGGCGACGGCACCAATAATGCCGACGGGCAGGTTAATCAAGAAAATCCAGTGCCAGGAGGCATATTCAACCAGCACGCCACCCAGCGCCGGCCCAAGTAACGGCCCGATTTGACCGGGCAATGTGACGAAGGTCATTGCTGCCATATATTGCTCGCGCGGCACGATTTTCATCACTGTTAAACGCCCCACGGGCACCATCATGGCACCACCAATTCCTTGCACCACTCGTGCCATCACAAGCTCATCAAGGGTTGCAGCATGCGCACAAAATAGTGACCCGATGGTGAACAGTACAATGGCGGTAAAAAAGATATTGCGCACGCCCACGCGGTCCGCAAGCCAGCCGCTGGCGGGTAGCATCACCGCCACAGTTAGCACATACGAAACGATAACCGAATGCATGTGCAGCGGGCTTTCCCCAAGGCTTGCGGCCATCGAGGGCAGGGCGGTGTTGACGATAGTGGTGTCCAGCGACTGCATAAAGAAGCCGAAGGCGACTATCCAGAGTTGCCAGCGTACGGCAGCGGGCAGTTCGGTCATTTAATATCCTTCATAGTAGAGCCATTGCTTTAACGCCATTGATGGACTGCACTGCGCTTATCCACCCTGGAAATGCAATCCTGTAGGGCGGGTAAGAATTGCGTACCCGCCAGTTAGTTTTGCAATGCACTTTGTTTCTTCGTCCTTCGGAATCGCAGGCGTAAACGATCAAAGAACAGATAAACCACCGGCGTGGTGTACAGCGTCAATAACTGGCTCACGACCAGACCGCCAACGATGGTAATCCCAAGCGGTTGGCGCAATTCTGCCCCGTCGCCACTGGTAAGAACCAAGGGCAATGCGCCAAAGAGCGCCGCCAGCGTGGTCATCATAATCGGGCGAAAACGCAGCAGACAGGCATTGAAAATCGCCTCTTCCGGCGGCAAGTTGCCGTTACGCTGCGCATCAATGGCAAAGTCCACCATCATGATGGCGTTTTTTTTCACAATGCCTATCAACAGCATGATGCCGATGAGCGCAATGAGGCTAAACGGAGCGCCGAATAATTCCAGTGCCAACAACGCGCCGACGCCTGCGGAGGGCAATGTTGAGAGGATAGTCAATGGGTGCACGTAGCTCTCGTACAAAATCCCCAGCACGATGTAGACGGTGGCTATCGCTGCAATGATTAACAATACCTGTGATTTCATGGTGTCCTGGAACACCTGCGCAGTTCCGGCATACATGCCACGCACCGTTGATGGCACGCCGAGTGCTGTCATCGTGCGATCGATGGCGTCACTCGCTTGTGATAAGGACACGCCAGTCGGCAGGTTAAAGGAAACCGTAGAGGCCGCTGACAACCCCTGGTGGTTGACCGCAAGGGGTGCGTTTGCCGGTCTCCATTTAGCAAAATAAGAAAGCGGAATCGCTTTGCCTTCTTTATTGATAACAAACATCTGATCCAACGCGCTGATATCTTGCGTGTAACGCGGATCGACTTCCATGACCACTTTGTACTGGTTCAGCGGCTGATAGATAGTAGAAATCTGACGCTGCCCAAAGGCGTTATTGAGCAGGTTGTTGGCATCACTGACGCTTATCCCAAGGCGGGCCATGGTTTCACGGTCATAGACCAGGTCCATCTCCGCACCGTTGTCCTGGCTGTCAGAGTTCACGTCCGCAAGCTGTGGCAGTTTGGCAAGAGCCTGGCGGATCTTAGGCTCCCAGGTGCGCAAATCGGCTAAGTTGTCGGAAAGCAGCGTGTACTGATAACTGGCATTGGCCTGGCGCCCGCCAACACGAATATCCTGAACTGCCATCAAGAACAGGCTGGCTCCCGGCTCTTTTGCTAATGCTTTACGCAACCGGTCAATGACCTGCTGTGCGGATTCTTTGCGCTCGGACAGTGGTTTCAACGAAATAAACATCATGCCGCTATTTACCCGCGAACCGCCGGTAAATCCTGTCACGTTTTCGACCGCCGGATCTTCACGAATGATTTTCATGAAGTCCTGCAATTTGCCGCGCATTGCCTGAAACGAAATGCTCTGGTCGGCCTGAATATTGCCCATCAACCGCCCGGTGTCTTGTTCCGGGAAGAAGGTTTTTGGAATGGCGATATACAGCCAGATGTTGAGCGCAATGGTTGCCAGCAATACCACGCCCACCAGTTTGGTATGGTTGAGTACCCATTTCAGTGAGCGCCCGTAACCCTGCTGCATCGAAACCAAAAGGCGGCCAAATCCGCGATTGCGTGTCGGTGTATTCTGCGGTCTATTCTTTAACAACCAGCCACACATCATCGGTGTGAGCGTAATCGATACCAATAGCGAAATACCAATAGCGACCGACAGCGTGACGGCAAACTCTTTAAATAAGCGTCCTGGTAAACCGCCCATTAAGAGCAAGGGTAAGAAAACGGCAACCAGCGACAAGCTCATCGACAATACGGTAAAGCCCACTTCGCGCACGCCCTGAAGTGCTGCCTGCAAAGGTTTGACGCCCGCTTCGATATGACGTGAGATGTTTTCCAGCACCACAATCGCGTCATCCACCACAAAGCCGGTGGCAATAGTCAGCGCCATTAACGACAAGTTATTAAGACTAAAACCGCATAAATACATGGCGATGAAGGTGCCAATCAGGGAGACCGGTACCGCCACTGCGGGGATAAGTGTTGCGCGCCCGGAACGCAGGAACAGGAACACCACCAGGATCACTAGTCCAATAGAGATAATCAGCGTTTGTTCGACTTCGGCAAGGGATGCGCGAATGGTTGGTGAGCGATCTTGCGCAATCTGCAAATCAATCGATGCCGGAATGGTTTCACGCAGGTCGGGAATTTTTGCCCGAATACGGTCAACGGTTTCGATGATGTTCGCTTCCTGGGATTTGCGGATCATCAATAAAATAGCTGGTTTAGCGTTGGTCATCCCGGCGTTGCGCACGTCCTGCACGGAGTCGGTGACGTTAGCCACATCACGCAGGTGCACGGCGCCACCCTTGTTGTAATGAATGATCAGTGGCTGATATTCCGCCGCGGTTTTCAGCTCGTCGTTGGTTTGCAACTGCCAACGTTGATTGTTGTCTTCAACGGCACCTTGAGGGCGGCGAACGTTAGCATTGTCGATAGCGGTGCGTACCGCATCAAGAGAAACACCCTGATTGAACAGGGCTTGCGGGTTCAAATCGACGCGCACCGCGGGAAGAGAACTCCCACCGACATCCACATCGCCGACGCCATCAATCTGCGATACGGTTTGCGCCAGTTGTGTAGAGGCAAAGTCATACAGCTGGCCTTGCGAGAGCGTGTCTGAGGTCAGCGTCAGAATCATGATTGGCGCATCTGACGGGTTAGCTTTGCGGTATGTTGGGCGGCTTGGCATTCCGCTTGGCAACAGGCTTTGAGCCGCGTTGATGGCGGCCTGTACATCACGCGCAGCGCCGTTGATATCGCGGTCAAAGTTAAATTCTAAAATGATGCGTGTGCTGCCAAGTGAACTCGATGAGGTCATTTCGCTCACGCCTGCAATGCGCCCAAGCGCCCGTTCCAGCGGCGTTGCCACCGATGAAGCCATGGTTTCAGGTGACGCGCCGGGAAGTGAGGCGCTGATCATAATGACCGGGAAATCTACCTGCGGCAGCGGGGCAACCGGCAGCAAACGGAAGCCCAGCACGCCACACAGTGTGATGGCGGCCGTCAGCAGAATAGTGGCAACGGGCCGGTAGATGAACAGTGCAAAGAATTTCACAGCACTTCCTCATCACGACGACCGAAACGACGACGCACCGCGTGCGACAGGTTATCAAACAGCAAGTAGATCACTGGCGTGGTGAACAGTGTTAACACCTGGCTCACCAACAACCCGCCAACCATGCCAACCCCTAACGGACGGCGTAGTTCTGCTCCAACCCCCGTCGAGAGCATCAGCGGGAGCGCGCCAAGCAGTGCTGCAAGTGTGGTCATCAGAATCGGGCGGAAACGAAGCAAACAGGCCTGATAGATCGCGTCGTACGGCTTCATCCCTTGTTCACGTTCAGCCGCCAGCGCAAAGTCGATCATCATGATGGCGTTTTTCTTCACGATACCAATAAGCAAGATGATGCCGATTATCGCAATCACGTCCAGTTCGGCTCCCGCCAGCATCAGCGCCAACAACGCGCCTACGCCTGCCGTTGGTAATGTCGAAAGAATGGTTATCGGGTGAATAAAGCTCTCATAGAGCACGCCGAGCACGATATACATCGCCACCACTGACGCCACAATAAGCCAAATCGTATTGCCTAATGCTGCCTGGAAGGCGAGGGTACTGCCCTGGAATTGCGTCGTAATATCCGCAGGCATGGCGAGTTCTTTTTCCGCCGCCGTAATCGCCTCTACCGCTTCACCGAGTGAATGGTCACTGGTGACGTTAAACGAGAACGTCGACGACGGGAACTGGTCGAGATGGTTGATGGTTAGCGGGGCGAAGCGCTGCTCAATTTTAGCAATGACGCTTAACGGCACGCTGCCCCCGTCCGTGCTGGCAAGGCGAATATTTTCCAGCGCACTCAGACCCGGCGTGACGCTTGTGTCGTGTTCAAGCACCACGCGATACTGGTTGGCTTGGGTGTAAATAGTCGAAATCAGACGCTGGCCAAAAGCGTTATACAGCGCATTATCGACATCCGACATCGAGATACCAAGGCGGCTGGCACTGGCGCGGTCGACATTGACATATGCCACTAACCCTTGATCCTGCCAGTCGCTACTGACATCAGACAATTGCGGCAGTGTTCGCAGTTTTTCGGTCAATTGCGGAACCCAGGTGCTGAGCTCATCGAGTGATGTCGCTTGCAGACTGAACTGATATTGGGTCCGGCTCACGGTGGTATCGATGGTTAGGTCTTGTACCGGTTGTAAATAAAGCTCAACGCCTGGCACCTTCGCAACATCACTTTGCAAGCGTTCAATCACGACCGGAATGCGGTCTTCACGGTCGCTCAGCGGTTTGAGGTTGATTTGCAAACGAGCGCTGTTCAGAGACGGATTGGTGCCGTCAACGCCAATAAACGACGTCAGGCTCTCAACGGCTGGATCTTTCATTATTACGTCGGCGACTTGCTGCTGGCGCTGCGCCATGCTGGCAAAAGAGACGGATTGCGGCGCTTGTAAAGTACCTTGAATAATGCCGTTATCCTGAATAGGGAAGAAGCCTTTCGGGATGAAAATCCACAGCATAATGGTGAGTGCTAGCGTACCAAAAGCCACGCTTAGCGTGAGCCACGGATGGTTAAGAACGCGGCGTAAAATGTGGCCATAACCAGCGATTACCCGATCGAAAAAGCGCTCACTGGCACGGGAAAAACGATTCTGTTTACGCAGTGATTCGTGGCTTAACATGCGGGCGCACATCATTGGCGTGAGCGTGAGCGACACTACCGCAGAAATCAGTATGGCAATTGCCAGCGTCACTGCAAATTCGCGGAACAATCGGCCGACAATATCGCCCATAAATAGCAGCGGTATCAGGACCGCAATCAGCGAGAAAGTCAGGGAAATAATAGTAAAGCCAATTTCACCCGCGCCTTTTAGCGAGGCGGCCAGCGGCTTTTCACCCTTTTCGATATAACGTGAAATGTTCTCAATAACCACGATGGCATCATCGACGACAAAACCGGTGGCGATGGTTAGCGCCATTAGCGTCAGGTTGTTTATCGAGAAGCCCAGAAACACCATAACGCCAAAGGTGCCAATCAACGACAGCGGTACGGCAACCGCCGGGATTAGGGTTGCAGGGACATTGCGCAAGAACAAATAAATGATCATCACCACCAGCGCGATGGCGAGCATTAATTCGTACTGCGTATCGGTGACCGAGGCACGAATATTAGTGGTGCGGTCGCTAAGTAATTTAACCTCTACCGACTTGGGCAAACTTTTGGTTAATGCGGGTAACATCGCACGAATGCTGTCGGCGGTGTCGATGATATTGGCACCCGGCTGCCGTTGCACGTTCATCACAATCGCCGGTTGCTTGTTCGCCCAGGCGCCAAGCCAGGTGTTTTCGGCACCTTGTTCAACGGTTGCTACATCCCCAAGGCGAATGGGTGCACCGTTCTGATAAGCAATAATCAGATTGCGATATTCTTCGGCAGACTGCATTTGGTCATTTGCCGAAAGCGTAACGGCGCGTTCCGGGCCATCCAGGCTACCTTTTGCCGAGTTTACGTTGGCGCTGGTAATCGCCGTGCGCACGGTTTCACTCGTTAACCCGAGCGCTGCTATCGCAGGGGCGTTAAGTTTCACGCGTACAGCAGGGCGCTGGCCACCGGAAAGCGTGACCAGACCAACACCGGAAACCTGGGAGATTTTCTGCGCGACGCGCGTCTCGACCATGTCTTCAACCTGCGTCATCGGCATGGCAGTCGAGGTGACGGCAAGCGTCATAATCGGCGGGTCCGCCGGGTTCACTTTGCTATAAACCGGCGGATTGGGTAAATCAGTAGGAAGTAGATTGGTGGCGGCATTAATTGCGGCCTGGACTTCCTGCTCGGCGACATCGAGCGGCAGCGTTAGCTGGAATTGCAGCGTAACGACCGAGGCGCCCCCGGCGCTTTGCGAGGACATTTGTTTGAGGCCGGACATTTGGCCAAACTGGCGCTCAAGCGGCGCAGTAATCGCAGAGGTCACCACATCCGGACTGGCACCCGGATAAAGCGTGACGACCTGGATAGTCGGGTAATCCACTTCGGGAAGTGCAGAAACGGGCAGGAAGCGATATCCGATAATCCCGGCAAGTAAGATAGCCACCATCAACAGCGTGGTGGCGACTGGCCGCAGGATAAACAGGCGGGATGGGCCTCCTGTGGCGCTGGGTGGTAGCACCTGCATCAGGAAGTCTCTCCGTTACGTTTGTGTTTTGCAGGCGCTTTGCTTTCAGTAGGCGTTGCCGTGGCGGATTGTGCTTCAACCACTTCAACTTTTGCGCCTTCCGTCAGACGGTCAATACCATCTGTGACCACACGGTCGCCAGCGGACAGACCTGCGGTAATCACCACTTTCTGGCTATCCTGGATACCGGTCGTCACCAGATGCTTACTGACTTTCTTCTCGCTGTTGAGCACCCAGACAAAGTTACCTTCGTTGCCCATTTGTACGGCAGCAGTGGGAATGACTACTGCGTTCTGTTGAGTATCGATGAGCATGCGCGCATTGACGAACTGGTTAGGAAACAGTGCGTCATCTTCATTATTAAAGCGGGCTTTGAGTTTGATGGTACCGGTTGTGGCATCAATCTGGTTATCAAGGCTTAGCAAAGTACCGCTGCTGAGTTTCTGCTTATTGGTACGATCCCAGGCCTCAACGCTCAATGTCGCCCCAGCTTTTTGCGCCTTAACCACGGTGGCAATGTCGCCTTCTGGTAGGGTAAAGATGAGATCGATGGGATGTGTTTGCGTCAGAACCACAATACCCGCGGTGTCGCTGGTGGAAATCTGGTTGCCGATATCCACCTGTTTTAAACCGACCCTGCCATCAATAGGGGCAGTAATGCGACTCCAGTCGAGTTGCAATTGCGCGCTGGCAACGGCGGCTTCATCGGTTTTTATCGTACCGGCAGATTCATTAACTAATGCTTGTTGTGCATCCAGCTCCTGGCGTGAGACCAGATTGGTTTTAACCAGTTGCTGATAACGGGCTAAGTCGCGGCGTGCATTCGCGAGAGTGGCCTGATCTTTAGCTAATTGCCCTTGCGCCTGGGCGAGTGCGATTTTGAATTGGCTTGGGTCAATTTCTGCCAGTAAATCACCGGCTTTAACTTGTTGCCCTTCCTGGAAGTGAATTGCCAGCAACTGGCCATCTACCCGACTACGCACCGTAACAGTATTCGCCGCAGTAATGGTGCCAAGGCCGGTTAAATAACGAGGAACGGATTCACTGGTAGCCAATGCTGCCTGCACCGGCGCCAATGCACCACCGCGCATTCCGTTGCGACCGCCAGCAGAGTGTGGTTTCGTCGCTGATGGTGTAGCCGCAACGTCGTTACCGGTGTTCATATTGCGCCAGTAGAAAATGGCGGCAATAACGACAACGACGGCTGCTGCAACCCATAACCAACGTGCAGTGAATGTGCCTTTCATAGATATACGTCTTCTCTTCCTGAAACGATTAGGCTTAATAATACTAGTGTAGTGAGTGAGATGGGCGGAAAGATGGAGGAAATATGAAGTACTGTATGGATAAGTCCTGGAAGCCACTTTTTTACGAGTCGCC
>DASXXQ010000202.1:0-3525 GCA_036502985.1 Buttiauxella sp. | reverse complement strand
GCTGATGGCGTACATGTTCTTCGGTCGTGGTAATGCTAAGCAGTCTGCGGGCGGCGCGGCAATCATCCACTTCCTGGGTGGTATCCACGAAATTTACTTCCCATATGTACTGATGAACCCACGTCTGATCCTGGCCGTTATCCTTGGCGGTATGACTGGCGTGTTCACTCTGACCATCCTGAATGGCGGCCTGGTTTCTCCGGCATCACCGGGTTCTATCCTGGCGGTTCTGGCAATGACACCAAAAGGTGCTTACTTCGCTAACATCGCAGCAATCGTTGCGGCAACCGCGGTGTCCTTCGTGGTATCCGCTATCTTGCTGAAAACCAGCAAAGTTAAAGAAGAAGACGACATTGAAGCCGCAGCTCGTCGTATGGCTGAGATGAAAGCTGAATCCAAAGGTGGTGCTGCACCACTGGCGGTCGGTGCTGGCCTGTCTAACGACCTGAGCCACGTACGCAAAATTATCGTAGCGTGTGATGCAGGCATGGGTTCAAGTGCCATGGGTGCTGGCGTGCTGCGTAAAAAAGTGAACGACGCCGGCCTGAAAAACATCTCTGTCACTAACTGTGCAATCAACAGCTTGCCAGACGATGTAGACCTGGTTATTACCCACCGTGACCTGACTGAACGTGCGATGCGCCAGGTTCCACAGGCACAGCATATTTCCCTGACCAACTTCCTCGATAGCAGCTTGTACTCCAACCTGACCGAGCGTCTGGTGGCTTCCCATAACCTGAGCGAGAAAGAAGTGAAGGTAATGAGCAGCCTGGAAGACAGTTTTGTTGCTGACGAAGAAACACTGTTCCGTTTAGGTGCTGGCAACGTGTTCCTCGGCCTGACTGCCGCCAATAAAGAAGAAGCGATTCGCTTTGCAGGTGAGCAGTTGGTGAATGGCGGTTACGTTCAGCCTGAGTATGTTGATGCGATGTTTGAACGTGAAAAACTGACCCCAACTTATCTGGGTGAAGGTATCGCGGTTCCACACGGTACGGTTGAAGCGAAAGATCGTGTACTGAAAACCGGCGTGGTGTTCTGCCAGTATCCACATGGTGTTCACTTCGGTGAAGAAAGTGATGATATTGCCCGCCTGGTTATCGGTATTGCCGCTCGCAATAACGAACACATCCAGGTTATCACCAGCCTGACCAATGCGCTGGATGATGATTCAGTCATCGATCGCCTGGCGAATACCACCAGTGTTCAGGAAGTTCTCGACCTGCTGGCCGGTAAGAAATAAGTCTCCTTTTCCCTCTCCCATTGGGAGAGGGTTCTGGTGAGGGTGGTCAACACCACAAACCTCCTCACCCGAACCCTCTCGGGTAATTCAAATTTAAGAAGGTGAACGACATGAAAGCATTACATTTTGGCGCAGGTAATATCGGACGTGGCTTTATCGGAAAACTGCTGGCAGACGCAGGCATTCAATTAACGTTTGCCGATGTGAACCAGACCGTGCTGGACGCGCTGAATGCCCGTCATAGTTATCAGGTTCATGTCGTTGGCGAGCAAAAGCAAATCGATACTGTTTCTAATGTGAATGCCGTCAGCAGCATTGGTGATGAAGTTATCGGCCTGATTGCCGATGTAGACCTGGTGACCACAGCGGTAGGCCCAGTGGTGCTGGAGCGTATTGCACCAGCGGTGGCTAAAGGTTTGGTTCTGCGTCGCGCAAACGGTAATGAAAAGCCATTGAACATCATCGCTTGCGAAAATATGGTGCGAGGCACTAGCCAACTTAAAGGCCACGTCATGAAGGCGCTTTCTGAAGACGATCAGGCTTGGGTTGAGCAGCACGTTGGTTTCGTTGATTCCGCCGTTGACCGTATCGTTCCACCGTCAGAATCCGCAACCAATGACCCGCTCGAAGTGACCGTTGAAACCTTCAGCGAATGGATTGTTGATAAAACCCAGTTCAAAGGTGAGCTGCCGAACATTCCGGGCATGGAACTGACTGACAATCTGATGGCGTTTGTTGAGCGCAAACTCTTCACGCTGAATACCGGGCATGCTATAACCGCGTACCTTGGTCAACTCGCCGGTCATCAGACCATTCGCGATGCGATTCTGGACGAGAAAATCCGTGCCGTAGTGAAAGGTGCGATGGACGAAAGTGGTGCGGTGTTGATCAAACGCTACGGTTTTGATGCAGACAAGCATGCAGCCTATATCCAGAAAATTCTCGGCCGATTTGAAAATCCGTATCTGAAAGATGATGTGGAGCGCGTAGGCCGCCAGCCGCTACGTAAATTAAGTGCCGGTGACCGTCTGATTAAGCCGCTGTTGGGCACTCTCGAGTACGGTTTGCCACATGTGAATCTGGTCGAAGGTATTGCGGCGGCGATGCATTATCGCAGCGAGCAAGATCCGCAGGCGCAGGAACTGGAGCAACTTCTGGCAGCGAAAGGCCCACAGGCTACGCTTGCAGAAATTTCCGGCCTGGATATGAACAGTGAAGTGGTAGCTGAAGCAGTTAACGCGTATAACGCTCGAGCGTAACGGAAAACGGGTGCAGTGGACGCTGCACCCAATAAATACTTTTAGTGATGTAGGCAAAGATGGAAGAAACCCAGGCCTTTGAAAACCGTGTGCTTGAGCGTCTTAATGCCGGAAAAACTGTACGTAGCCTGCTGATTACCGCGGTCGATCTTCTCACCGAAGCGGTTAATATCTTAGTGCTTCAGGTCTTCCGTAAAGACGATTATGCGGTGAAATACGCGGTTGAACCGTTGCTGGATGGCGATGGCCCGTTAGGGGATCTTTCCGTGCGTCTCAAACTTATCTACGGGCTTGGCGTGCTCAACCGTGCAGAGTATGAAGATTGCGAACTGTTGATGGCGCTACGCGAAGAGTTAAATCACGACGGTAATGAATATATTTTTACCGACGATGAAATGCTTGGCCCATTTGGTGAATTGCATTGTGTTTCGGCACTGCCACCCACGCCTAAGTTTGTTGATGGCAGCGATCCTGAGCTGTTTGCCATGCAAAAACAGCGCTACCAGCAAATCGTCCGTTCAACGATGGTGCTCTCTTTGACCGAGCTGATCTCACGGATCAGCTTAAAAAAAGCCTTCCAGAAGTAATTTCGAGCAAAGTCCCTTTTCGCCCTCTTACGCCGAATGGTGTATCCTTGCCAGCAATGAAAGTTATTCACGGTTAATCAAAAATGAAAGAAATCGAAAAAGCAGAAATCAAACGTCTTAGCGATCGTCTCGACACAATCCGTCATGAGATGCCTGAGTTGCATCTGATCAATGACGCTGAAAAGTACGCTGAGATGGAAAAAGAGAAAGCGAAGCTGGAAATTGAGATCGTGCGTCTGCAAGCGGTGCGCAACCAGAAGCTAAGCAAAGAAGCACAGAAACTGATGGCACTGCCGTACAAGCGCCCAATCACTAAGAAAGAACAGGCTGATATGGGCAAGCTGAAAAAAGCGGTGCGCGGCCTGGTTATCGTGCATCCAATGACAGCGTTAGGCCGTGAAATGGATCTCGAAGAAATGACCGGTTTTTCTAAGACTGA
>DASXXQ010000201.1:0-10228 GCA_036502985.1 Buttiauxella sp. | reverse complement strand
GAGAATAGCCCAGAGCCGGTACGTAACCGCGTGCAAATACTGGAACGCAGCGATGAAAACACGCCGTTCGAGCTTGGCGTTTGCGTACAAAAAAAGCGGCTCAATGAGCCGCTTGTTCATGCTTTCTGGAAATTACTCCCCGGCAGCCACTAGCCCGCAAGGAAGAAACGAAACGCCGGATTACTTGTTTCGTCGTGGCAGTCGTAGCCTAGTTCGTTCAAACGAGTTTCAAAGTCAGGCTCGTTATCGCCCAGTTCAAATGCAGCCAGTACGCGGCCATAATCCGTGCCATGGCTGCGATAATGGAACAGGGAAATATTCCAGTGCGTCCCCAGGGTTTGCAGGAATTTCAACAATGCGCCAGGTGATTCCGGGAATTCGAAACTATACAGCCGCTCGCTTAATGGTTTGGACGGACGCCCGCCCACCATGTAGCGGACATGCAGTTTCGCCATCTCGTCATCAGACAGATCGACTACGCCATAATCGCCTTCATTAAGCAGTGCGAGAATTTCTTGTCTCTCTTCCACTCCACGCGTCAGACGAACACCAACGAAAATGCAGGCCTCTGACGAACTGGAATAACGATAGTTGAACTCCGTGACCGAACGCCCACCAAGCAACTGGCAGAATTTCAGGAAGCTACCTTTTTGTTCTGGAATGGTCACGGCCAGCAACGCTTCACGCTGTTCGCCAAGCTCGCAGCGTTCAGAGACATAACGCAAGCCGTGGAAGTTTACATTCGCGCCAGAAAGCACATGCGCGAGGCGTTCACCACGGATCTGATGCTGCTGGATGTATTTCTTCATCCCCGCCAGCGCCAGCGCGCCAGACGGTTCAGCAACCGCACGCACATCTTCGAACAAATCCTTCATGGCAGCACAAATCGCGTCGCTGTCCACCGTGATGATATCGTCGAGATATTCCTGGCACAGACGGAATGTTTCATCGCCGATGCGCTTGACCGCAACGCCTTCAGCAAACCCGCCGACTCGTGCCAAATCAACAGGTTTACCCGCATCTAACGCCGCTTTCAGACAAGCAGAGTCTTCAGCTTCAACAGCAATCACTTTGATTTGCGGCATCAGTTGTTTGATAAGCACCGCGACACCCGCCGCTAAACCACCGCCGCCAACCGGTACGAAGACACGATCGATATGCGCGTCCTGTTGCAGCAACTCCAGCGCCAGCGTTCCCTGCCCGGCAATCACTGCCGGATGATCGAACGGTGGAACGTAAGTGAAACCTTGCTGTTGTGAAAGCTCAATGGCACGCGCCTTCGCTTCATCAAAGTTTGCACCGTGTAGCAGCACTTCCCCGCCAAACGCTCTGACGGCATCCACTTTGATATCAGCCGTGGTAACCGGCATGACGATTAAAGATTTAATCCCCAAACGTGTTGAAGAAAGTGCGACACCTTGCGCGTGGTTTCCTGCTGAAGCAGTAATCACACCACAGGCTTTTTGCTCGCTGTTCAGCCCGGCAATCATCGAGTACGCGCCACGCAGTTTGAAACTGTGCACCGGCTGGCGGTCTTCGCGCTTCACCAGAATGACGTTATCCAGCCGTGATGACAGCTTTTCCATTTTCTGTAATGGCGTGACCTGTGCGACTTCATAAACGGGTGCGCGCAACACGGCTCGCAGATATTCCGCCCCGCAAGGAGCGTCTGGTAGCGGTTGTGATTCGGCCATCATTAGCCTCCAAGCTTACTTTTATCGCGCACCGCGCCCTTATCGGCACTGGTGGCAAGCATTGCGTAAGCGCGCAGAGCAAAGGAAACCTGGCGTTCACGCGCATGCGGAGTCCAGGCCTGGGCGCCGCGAGCTTCTTGAGCTTCACGACGTGCTGCCATTTGCTGCTCGGACAATTCCAGTTGGATACCGCGAGATGGGATATCAATGGCAATCATGTCACCATCTTCAATCAGCGCGATATTGCCACCACTTGCCGCTTCTGGTGAAACGTGGCCAATAGACAAGCCAGATGTACCGCCAGAGAAACGCCCGTCGGTGATCAACGCGCAAGATTTACCCAGGCCCATGGATTTCAGGAAGGTTGTTGGGTACAGCATCTCTTGCATACCCGGCCCGCCTTTCGGCCCTTCGTAGCGAATAACGACGACATCGCCCGCGACAACTTTACCACCAAGAATTGCCTCAACCGCATCATCCTGGCTTTCATAAACTTTCGCCGGGCCACGGAACACCAGGCTTTCATCATCCACACCAGCGGTTTTTACGATACAGCCATTTTCCGCGAAGTTACCGTAGAGCACCGCTAAACCACCTTCCTGGCTGTAGGCATATTCCTTCGAACGGATACAACCGTTTTGGCGGTCAACGTCCAGGGAATCCCAACGGCAGGATTGTGAGAATGCCTTTGTGGTACGAATACCCGCCGGGCCTGCGGAGAACATGCTTTTCACGCTTTCGTCTTTGGTCAGCATGACATCGTATTGTTCCAGCGTTTGCGACAACGTCAGACCCAGTACGTTTTTCACATTGCGATGCAGTAAACCACCGCGATCCAGTTCGCCCAAAATACCGATTACCCCACCCGCACGGTGCACATCTTCCATATGGTATTTCTGGGTGCTCGGTGCGACTTTGCACAGCTGCGGGACTTTGCGGGAAAGCTGGTCGATATCGGTCATGGTGAAATCGAGTTCTGCTTCCTGAGCCGCAGCCAGTAGATGCAGCACGGTATTGGTTGAGCCGCCCATCGCAACATCCAGTGTCATGGCGTTCTCAAATGCTTCTTTGCTGGCGATGCTGCGCGGCAACGCACTGTCGTCATCCTGCTCGTAATAACGCTTGGTCAGAGCAACGATGCGTTTACCCGCATTCAAGAACAGCTCTTTACGATCTGAGTGTGTTGCCAGCAAAGAGCCGTTCCCAGGCTGAGATAAGCCCAGCGCTTCGGTCAGGCAGTTCATGGAGTTCGCCGTGAACATACCAGAACAGGAGCCACAAGTTGGACAGGCAGAACGCTCAACCTGCTCGCTTTGTGCGTCACTCACCTTAGGGTCAGCCCCCTGAATCATGGCATCAACCAGATCGAGCTTGATGATTTGATCAGACAGCTTGGTCTTCCCGGCTTCCATTGGGCCGCCAGAAACAAAAATGACCGGAATGTTCAGGCGCAAAGCAGCCATCAACATCCCTGGGGTGATTTTGTCGCAGTTGGAGATACAAACCATGGCGTCAGCACAGTGTGCATTCACCATATATTCCACAGAATCGGCAATCAGTTCGCGTGACGGCAGAGAATAAAGCATGCCGCCGTGGCCCATGGCGATACCATCATCAACGGCGATGGTGTTGAATTCTTTCGCGACGCCACCGGATGCTTCGATTTGTTCGGCAACCAGCTTACCCAGGTCTCGCAGGTGAACGTGGCCTGGCACGAACTGAGTAAAAGAGTTTACTACCGCAATAATTGGCTTGCCGAAATCGTCATCTGTCATCCCGGTTGCGCGCCACAAAGCGCGGGCACCCGCCATATTACGGCCATGGGTGGTGGTGGCTGAACGGTACTTAGGCATGCTTATTTACTCCAGTCTGTCTGTCGAGCGGACGGTAATTACCCTCCGCCTGGTTATATTTTAATTATTGGTTAACTGGATCTAACCAGCCCCATTTATCTTCTGTTTCGCCAGTGAACAGGCCAAAGAATGCCTGCTGGATACGTTTGGTGACTGGGCCGCAACGACCTTCACCGACCTGAATACCATCAACGCTGCGTACCGGTGTGATTTCAGCCGCGGTACCGGACATGAACACTTCATCCGCCAGGTAGAGTGATTCGCGAGACAACACCTGTTCGCGCACTTCGATACCCAGATCTTTCGCCAGCTTGATAATGGCATCGCGGGTAATGCCCGGCAGTGCTGAAGAGGTAAATGGCGGGGTAAACAGGATGTCATCTTTCACTTCAAAGAGGTTTTCGCCCGCACCTTCAGACAAGTAGCCATTCACGTCCAGCGCAATACCTTCCTGATAACCGTGGCGGCGTGCTTCGCTGCCAACCAGTAAGGAGGAAAGGTAGTTACCGCCAGCTTTAGCAGCAGTAGGAATAGTGTTTGGCGCTACACGGTTCCATGAGGAAACCATCGCGTCGATCCCTTGGTCCAGTGCTTCTGCGCCCAGATATGCACCCCATGGGAAGGCTGCGATGATCACATCGGTGGTATAACCGTCTGGTGGGTTAACGCCCATACCCACGTCACCCACAAATACCAGAGGGCGGATGTAGGCGCTGGTTAGATTGTTTTTGCGGATAACGGCGCGGCAAGCCTCCATCAGCTCATCAACGCTTTGTGATACAGGGAAACGATAGATTTTTGCGGAATCACGCAAACGCTGCATGTGTTCACGATGGCGGAACACCACTGGACCAATGTGAGATTCGTAGCAACGGATGCCTTCAAACACCGATGTACCGTAATGCAGTGCGTGCGACATTACGTGAACCTTTGCCTCACCCCACGGGGTCATCTCACCATTGAACCAGATGTAATCAGCTTTCTTCGTTGTCATTATTCTCTTCCTTCTGCGCTCAGGCGCGGATTTGTTGTGTTGTTTGTTGCTGGATTTCGACGTGACCAACGTCAACCAATTTACTTAATTGACTAAACAGTAATTCGACTGGGCGCAGGCTGGCAACGGTCAATTCAATATTAATATCGTCGGTATTCCCCACCGTGACCATATTCATAGAACAAATCTGAAAACCGCGATGACGTACGACACGTAACACGCGCTCCAGGGTTTCTGGACGAAAACGGGCCGTTACTGCGAGCTGATGTTGCATCATGATAATTTCTCCAGCATTTGTGAGTTACTGGCACCCGGTGGTACCAACGGCCAGACGTTTTCGTACTCATCAATTGAGACGTGAAGCATGAATGGGCCATCGCTGTTCAGCATCGTTTCGATGGCGGCTTCAACCTGGTCTTTACGAGTAATGTGAAGGCCAGGAATACCAAAGGCGCTGGCCAGCGTGAGGAAATCAGGATTATCGGAGAGGTTAGTTTCACTATAACGTTCGGAGAAAAACATCTGCTGCCACTGGCGAACCATCCCTAAACGCTGGTTATCCAGTAAAACGATTTTCAACGGCAGCTGTTTTCGTTTTACGGTGCCCAACTCCTGAACGTTCATCATGAATGAGCCGTCACCCGAGATACAAATAACCGTATCGTTCGGTCGCGCAACCTGTGCACCTACTGCCGCCGGCAAGCCGAAGCCCATCGTCCCCAAGCCACTTGAGGTGATGAAGTTTTCCGGACGCGTAAAGGACATATGCTGAGCCGTCCACATTTGGTGCTGGCCCACATCGGTGGTAACCACACAATCATGTGGCTTGCGGTCTGAGAGTTGTTTCAGCAACAACGGAGCAAAAATGGCCTCGCCTGGGTGATCATAGCGCCACGGGTTTTCGGCACGTAAGTCTGAAACTTCTTGCTGCCACTCAGCAATGTCCAGTGGCTGTTGCAGTGTCTGCAATAAGTGAGTTAAATCACCCTGCAATCCGACATGTGCCTGACGCAATTTGCCCAACTCTGCCGGGTCGATATCCATATGAATAACTTTGGCGTGTGGAGCAAATGTATTCAGCTTACCCGTTACGCGGTCGTCAAACCGCGCGCCAACTGCAATCAGCAAGTCGCACTCTTGCACCGCAAGATTTGCCGCTTTGGTGCCGTGCATCCCTAACATGCCAGTATAAAAAGGATGTGTGGCAGGAACAGCACCCAGACCTTTCAACGTAACCGTGGAAGGCATATTGGTGACTTCGATGAACTCGCGCAAAGCGGGAACTGCCTGAGCCATACCGACTCCACCGCCAACATACAACATGGGTTTACGGGCGTTCGCGATCATTTCGCGAGCTTGTTGCAGCTCAGCATGTGGCACTTCAAAATTATCTTCAACAGCCGATAACCACGGCTCCAGATCGCCCTGCGCTAACTGGATGTCTTTAGGGATATCCACCAATACCGGGCCAGGGCGGCCCGAATTTGCAATCTCGAAAGCTTCGGCAAGAACGCGAGGTAAATCATCGAAAGATTCAACGAGGAAACTGTGTTTGGTACAAGCGAGGGACAATCCTAAAACATCCACTTCCTGGAAAGCATCAGTGCCGATGAAGGGAGCGGCTACCTGGCCGGTGATGGCAACGACTGGTACGGAGTCTAACAGCGCGTCGGCAAGGCCCGTTATCAGGTTGGTGGCGCCAGGCCCAGAAGTGGCGATGCAAACGCCTGTTTTCCCAGTAGAACGTGCATATCCAATGGCCGCCATTGCTGCGCCTTGTTCATGACGGCACAGTAAATGTTCCACACCACCATCATACAACGCATCGTAGACTGGCATGATTGCGCCACCCGGGTAGCCGAAAACAGTCTCTACACCCTGCGCTCGCAACGCATGTACCACCCACTGCGCACCATTCATAGTTAGTTCCTCGACTCGTTACTGGACAAACAGAATTTTATGCTGCAACACAACATCTGTTTCTCACTGCATTTTTTAGCCAACAAAAAACCCCCGGACCTTTCGGTGCGGGGGTTCTTTTCGATTCAGGCTTGATTTTTAAGCCTTTCTTTCTCCAAGTGCAGCCCCGCACGGTGGGATAATAATCACCACCACACTAATCACGACTAGGCTAATCACTCGTAGAAGGGCTTTCATGTTTGTATATTCTGACTACTCATTCGAAGTAATGCCTACAGAGTTATCACAGAGACAGAAAGAAACACAAGATTTTTTTATGGATAGCGTTGTATTTAAAATTTCACTTTTTAAAAAAGCTTTTTATTTTCAGTCAGTAATAAGAATATGAAAATAATTCACTCAAACCGATTTCTTATTTCCTGAACCAGAAATTTGGATGAATGCTAAAAACTTTGCGAGTCATATCGCAGTAAATTTTCCAGAAAGGAAATCTCAGCCAAAAGTCTGGAAAGCATTTCGAGGAACATCACTTCACCTCTTTAGGCTATGTCCACAAGCTGACAGGATGTACGTTCATCCAGAGGAACGAACTATGTCACTGGCAGTTGTAAACACAAGAGCAGCTTTAGGTATCACTGCACCGCTGGTGGCCGTTGAGGTTCATATCAGCCAGGGATTGCCGGGTTTAACCCTGGTCGGATTACCTGAAACGACTGTTCGAGAGGCCAGAGATCGGGTGCGAAGTGCCATCATCAACAGTGGATACTCTTTTCCAGCCCGTAAAATCACAATAAATCTCGCCCCAGCAGATCTTCCTAAGGACGGGGGTAGATATGACTTACCGATCGCTCTGGCGTTACTGGCGGCATCTGAGCAGCTTTCCATTGATAAGTTGGGTCAATATGAGTTCGTCGGCGAGTTAGCGCTTACCGGTGCGTTACGCGGCGTACCTGGCGCGATTTCATCGGCTATGGAAGCTTTAAAAGCAGGGAAGAAGATAATCATCGCCAATGAAAATGCCGCAGAACTTGGTTTGATAGAGCAAACCGGCTGCCTTATCGCAAACCATCTCACCGAAGTTTGTGCATTCCTGGAAGGTAAAGGTGAATTATCTGCACCAGAAAAACAACCGTTACGCCCCATTCAACATCGGCAAGATCTCAATGAAATATTGGGGCAGTCGCAAGGGAAGCGAGCGCTAGAAATCACTGCGGCTGGTGGACACAACCTCTTGTTTATCGGGCCACCAGGCACAGGTAAGACGATGTTAGTTAGCCGACTGAATACATTGCTCCCACCATTAAGCGACAGTGAAGCACTACAGAGTGCCGCTATTATTAGCCTGGTCAATCCACATACGCTTCAGCAACAGTGGCGTCAGCGTCCATTCAGAGCGCCTCACCATAGTGCTTCACTGAGTGCGATGGTTGGCGGAGGTTCGATCCCTCGTCCTGGTGAGATATCGCTGGCTCACAACGGCGTACTATTCCTTGATGAGCTTCCGGAATTTGAACGCCGTGTGCTCGATGCATTACGTGAGCCTATAGAATCGGGAGAAATCCACATCTCCCGTACTCGTGCCAAAATCAGTTATCCCGCAAACTTTCAACTTCTGGCTGCGATGAACCCTAGCCCGACAGGCCACTATCAAGGGAAACATAATCGCTGCACACCCGAGCAGACTCTGCGCTATCTAAGCCGCCTTTCAGGTCCATTTCTTGATCGCTTTGATTTATCCGTCGAGATCCCTTTGCCACCACCAGGCATGCTAAGCAATCCCAATCTAAGCAGTGAAAGTAGTGCGGAGGTAAGAGCTCGAGTCATCGGCACGCAGCAGCGGCAGTATGATCGCCAGCAAAAGCTTAATGCGAGACTGGATAATCATGAAATCCGAAAGTACTGTGCTATCGAGCACAATGATGCGGTGTGGCTGGAAGAAACGCTCGTTAAACTAGGTTTGTCAGTACGTGCGTGGCAACGATTATTAAAAGTCGCACGAACAATTGCAGATATTCAGAAACACGATCAGATAAAGCGGGAACATCTTTTGGAAGCACTAAGCTATCGAGCAATGGACCGTTTATTCATTCACTTGCAGCAGCTCACAGGATAAAAAAATGGGGCTTTCGCCCCATTTTTATTAGTCTTCGCTGTCGGTGTAATCTTCAACCGCATCTGCCTGTGGCTTGCCACCGGAGAGCGTATGGAAACGTTTAGGACGCTTGATGCGCGTCATATACTTGCTCCACACACGTTCAGCATCTGTAACAGGCTCACGTTCGCCACGGCATACTGCTACAAACAGAACTTCTTCTTCAGTAACAGGTTCACGCTTGCCGAGATCCAGTTCGTTGAACGCATAACCATGGCGTTCTAACAGCTGGGCTTCTTTGATGGTGAAATCACCATGGCGAGCGAACCCGCGCGGATAATGTTTATTGTCGAAAAACCGATTAGTCGTCGTAAAGCTTTCCGCCATCCTGCACGCTCCTAATTCTCTTGGTCGAGCTATTTATGGCGCGGAGTATTAGTTACGCTTGACAGAGCGTCAAACAAAACATTTAAATCATAACGACAAAATTTTTTTGGGAGAGAGTTGTGGATACTGAATTACTAAAAACGTTCCTCGAAGTGAGCCGAACGCGACATTTTGGGCGGGCAGCTGAGGCACTTTATCTAACACAATCAGCTGTTAGCTTCCGAATTCGCCAATTAGAGAACCAGCTGGGTGTAAATCTTTTTACTCGCCATCGTAACAACATTCGTCTAACGACGGCAGGTGAGCGTTTACTGCCCTATGCCGAAAACCTAATGAACATTTGGCTGGCGGCTAAAAAAGAGGTTTCTCACACGTCTCAGCATAATGAACTCACAATTGGTGCTAGCTCATCACTTTGGGAATGCATGCTCTCTGAGTGGCTTGTGGCACTCTATCAACAGCATAAAGACCTGCAGTTTGAGGCAAGAATATCCCAACGACAATCTCTGGTTAAACAATTGCATGAGCGACAACTCGATCTACTGATCACGACAGAATCACCAAAGATGGATGAGTTTTCCAGCCAGTTGATGGGACATTTTAACCTGGCGTTATATTCCGCCTCTCCACAAAGTACCAAAGCAGAACTCACATATTTACGTCTTGAGTGGGGTCCTGACTTCCAGCAGCATGAAACAGGGCTTATCAGTAACGATGACATTCCAGTGCTGACAACTAGCTCAGCCCAGATAGCCTACAAACTGTTACCACTGCTCAATGGGTGTTCATTTTTACCGGTAGAGTGGGCCAAAGAACGTACAGGAATTTATCAGGTTGGTGATACAAATACGCTTTCGCGCCCTTTGTATGCAATTTGGCTGCAAAATAGTGATAAACAAAGCACAATCAAAGAGTTATTAAAGACACCACTTATGGCGCAGTAATGCGCTTTTGTCATTTTTGGAAGGGGATTTGGGGAATTTCAGACAAAAAAAATCCTTTGCCGAAGCAAAGGATCATTATATGGCAGGGGCGGAGAGACTCGAACTCGCGACACCCGGTTTTGGAGACCGGTGCTCTACCAACTGAGCTACGCCCCTAAAGAACGCTTATTATTAAGCCCGCTAATTTAGCAGGCATAATTTTTTTAATAAGTGGCGGAACGGACGGGACTCGAACCCGCGACCCCCTGCGTGACAGGCAGGTATTCTAACCGACTGAACTACCGCTCCACCGAATTTCTTACAACCAACCAGATTTTACTCTGATTTTACTTCCTGAATTTGGA
>DASXXQ010000200.1:0-4740 GCA_036502985.1 Buttiauxella sp. | reverse complement strand
TTACGGCCACAAATAGAGGACAGAAT
Source organism: Buttiauxella sp. (assembly GCA_036502985.1). Classification (GTDB taxonomy): domain Bacteria; phylum Pseudomonadota; class Gammaproteobacteria; order Enterobacterales; family Enterobacteriaceae; genus Buttiauxella. Next base: position 4,714 of record DASXXQ010000200.1, on the reverse strand, counting down.
CAGATTGCGCGCCTCCTCGCCGTAACGAGCCGCATTTAGCGCCCGCCACGTACGCGGGCGAAGTGAACCACGCAATGTATTCAACGCTCGTGATTGCAGCTTCGCAGCTTTACCTGCCGGCTCATCCATCAACCATGTCGTTTTTTCAGCAAGTTTATACTCTTTGAAAGCCGCATGCGTATTGGTCAAATCCCCCTTCTGGATAGCGACAATTTCTACCTCATAACCCATGTCGATAAACGCAACAATCTGGTTCAACACAAAGGTTTCGGAGGCCACGGGGAATTTGAGCAGGAAGAAACCAACTTTCATTTATCCTCCTTAATGCGGGTCAGCACCGATTCCACCATGCGCAGGCCGTCTTCACGCTCTGCACGTACTGCATGCGCTAAGCGCTCTTTGATTGCAGGCAGTTGCCCCAATACATCAGCGACGACGCTTTGTAGCGACCCATTCAGAAGTTGGCGGATTTCAATCGCCATTTCCGGCATCCCCAGTTGTTGCATAATACCGGCCGATTTGTGTTCGTAATTGATGGCAATCGCGGGCGTACCGAAGTTCATGGAAATAATGGCGGAATGCAGGCGCGTGCCCACGGTCAGCTCGCACTCTGCCAGAATTTTCCCCATTTCAAGGTCATTCAGTTCATCCATAACAACATGGTATTGTTCAGGATTATTCACATATTGACGCAGGTTGAGCGCCACCATACGGTCATCTTTGTTGTAACTGTCGATGCCGGTACAGGTAGACAGTGCCAGCACCTGATAACCCTGCTCAATCACACGATTTACCACCGAGGCAAATGCCTGCTCATAGGCTTGCTGTGTTGTTCCCAGACGTTTGTCGAACGGAGCAAGTTCACGCAAAGTAATAGCGACCGTTTTCTTGCGCTTGATGACATCGAACCAATGCTGCACGGCATAGCTCGGCACAAAACTGTCATTGTGATGATCCACAAGCCAGGCCGTATCCACGCCATGCTCCACTTTGCTGCTATCAATATTGCTCTGCATCATCAAATTGAGGCTGACGTTTTCACGTAAAATCAATGCTTTCGCGTTGCCGAACACATAGCTCGCCAAATGGTTAAACTGCGCATCCTGGAATGGCCCCACGCTGTGGCCAATCATGTACACCGGTTTTTTCGCCATAAAGCTGCATAATGCGTGCTCGAATTGAGAAACACCGTACAAATCAACAAAGAACGAACCACCCACCTGAATAATCGCGTCATAGTTTTGCAGCGACTTAACGAAATCGATAAATCCCTGTGGAATGGAAATATTGCGCAGACGCCCGTTATCTGTGGCTTTCGCCAGCAAGACCTGGTGCTGATATTTGCGTCTCAGCACTTTCTTGACGCGGCCCATCAGCCCGACAGCATTGTTGTGTTGCTTCATTTGCTTATATAAGCCATCGCCCATTACCGGGCGGCCCAGCAACCAGGCAGAGCTCACCGGATATCGGCTCATGACGTCAACCTGCACGGTTTCATCAACGGCGGTAATCGCATCAATCAGCCCGCGCAAAATGGCACTATCACCGCGATTACCGCAGGTGTGGTTACCAAGAATTAATAATTTCATAGTGTTCAGACCTCTTAGGGGTTTTCAGCTTGCGCGAAGCAGCGTTTTCAAACGATCGTTACGGCAGAACTGGCGTTTCATCTCTACCACCAGCGCATTGCGGGATATTGCCAGCATGACGATAAAGGCCAGCGCCCCAGCCGCAATTTGTACAGCTAACAACAGGCCAAGCGAGAGCTGCCCTTTCAGGGCAATACCCAGAGCAGCGCTTACGACCACGGTTGGAATGGAAAGGTAAAACGGCAGCCAAATACTCTGGATGTACTGGCGATAACTCGACCCCAGCACTGGCTTAATCATGATGAAATAGCTCAGTACGGTGTTCACCACCTGCACAAACAAGAAACCTAGCGTGACGCCCAGCGCGCCGGCCATGTGCCCACCGACAATAATCGCCGGGATAAACAGAAAAGTTTTGAAGACGTTGAATTTAAAACTGATATCGACCCGTGCTTTTGCCATCAGCAGCGATCCAATCGGGTTACCAATGGAGCGCAACAGGCCCACCACGCATAACAGTTGCAGAATTGGCGTAATAAACTGCCATTTTTCTCCAAACACTAGCGGGACAAAATTGTTCGATACCACCAACAGGCCGAGCAGAGCCGGGAAATTGATGATCCCGACAATCGACAGCAGTTTGTAGAAATTGACACGTAGCTTGTCGGTATCGTCCTGGATTTTGGCAAATGCCGGGAACAACACGCGGGTAATTATGGGGTTCAGTTTCATGGGCGGCACGACAGCCACGTTATAGGCGAGGTTGTAACCACCCGCGATGCTCGCGCCAAGAATTCTTGCCAGCACTAACGTTGAAAGGTTGGTATTCACGTAATTGATGATGCTGTCCGCCGTCAGCCACGCGCCAAACTTGAGATTTGAGCTGACGGATTTCAGTGAAAAATGCAGACCCGGGCGATAAATCTTACGGCCAAAGAAGCCAAACAAGGCCGTACGAACGGCGGTATTCACCAGATAACCTATAATCGCGGTCATGGCGAACGGGTAGTACATTGCCGCCCCAACCGTGACAGTAAAACCGGCAAGCACCGACACCGTTTCAATCGAACCAATCTTTGAAAACTCCAGTTCCTTCTGCATTAACGCCCGGAACTGTTGCCCGTGTGGGATAACGATAAATGCAAACGACAGCATTTTAATCAGCGGTGAAAGCTTAGGCGCGTGCAGCACCGAAGCAATAAAATCGCTCAGTAAAAACACCAGTGCAAACACCACTATCCCCAGCCCCACATTCAGCCAGTACAGCGTGGTTAGCTCCAGATGACTTATCTCTTTACGCTGGATAATCGAGTTGGCGATACCAAAATCTGACAGCGTATCGGCCAGCGCAATAATAACCAGTGACACAGTGAGCAGACCAAATTCGTGGTTGTCGACAATGCGCGCCAGCACCGTCATCTGCACCAGGCCAAGGCTAATAATGATAACCGTGGCAATCGCAGACCATTTGGCACCACTGATGGTTTTTTCTCTCAGACTCATGGGGTTATCCACTCTTTACGCCCACTGTGTCGGATGACGCTACGCGTATCCGACCCACAAAAAAGGCTTGTCATCTAATAGGCGGCTTTGTTAACAAAGCCTTTGAATATGGTCAAAAAGACAATTTTGATGTCAAACCACAGGCTCCATTCGCGGATGTACTCAAGGTCAAACTCAACGCGTTTTTCCATTTTCTCAAGCGTATCGGTTTCGCCGCGCCAGCCGTTTATTTGTGCCCAACCGGTAATTCCCGGCTTCACTTTATGGCGCAACATGTAGCCTTCAATCAGCGAGCGATACTGTTCGTTATGGGCAACAGCGTGGGGGCGCGGGCCGACGATAGACATTTCGCCCATCAGCACGTTGATAAATTGCGGCAGTTCATCAAGAGAAGTACGGCGCAGGAAATTGCCCACTGGCGTAATACGCTTATCGCCTTTGGTGGCCTGAGTGACCACCGCGTCATTTTCCATCACCTTCATAGAACGGAATTTCCAGACTTTAATAGGCTTACCGTCCATGCCGTAGCGCGTCTGGCGGAAGATAACCGGCCCAGGGGATGTGAGTTTCACCGCTGCACTGATGCACAGCAGTACCGGGGAAATAAACAGCAGGATCATCGCTGATAGCACAATGTCTTCGAGGCGTTTCATCACCCGATTGATGCCATTTAGCGGCGTATCAAACAGCGGAACCACCGGCACGCCGTTAACTTCTTCGGTGCGGGCATTCAGAATATTGAAGGTAAAAACGTCAGGGATCAGCATCACAGAGCAGGTGGTATCCGTCAGTTCACGTACTAACGTTTTAATTCGCGCTTCTTCACTCATCGCCATCGCGATATAGATATTGTCGATGCGCCCTGCTCGCGCTTGTTCCACCAAATCTGCGAAACAGCCCGCATAATCACCATGTTGTGAATCGGGCTGTTCATCGTCATAAACGCCCATGACATCAAAGCCTAACCACGGTTCGTTACGGAAGCTTTCGGCCAGTGTGTAGCCCACAGGCAGTGAACCAGCGATGGCAATGCGGCGTGTGTTGTAGCCCATATTGCGTAGCCAACCGGCGCCAACGCGAATAAACCCACGGCAGAAAACCATGCCGAAACTGGTCAGCACATACCATGCGAAATAAACCCAAATAGAACCATCAAAGTCAGGATTAAACGCCAGCAAACCGGCACTGAAAATCAGGCTCAGTGTCCAGTTTTGCAGTAATAGCATGAGCTCGCTGGACATTCGCACACCACGCCAGGAGCGATAAAAATCGGTAATTCCCCCAATCATCTGAAAGACCACGAGGGCAAGCAACGCCATCAGCAAATGCATATACAAAAACGGTAATGCGTTGACCTTACACACCACCCATAACCCAATAAACATAATGGTGATGTCAGAAAAACGTTGCACCATTGAGATTAACGATGCGTTCGTTTTTGGCAGCTCGCGCTTTTTTAGGTTTGTCATCGTTTTACCTTTGTTAACGGTTTCCCCCTCACCCCAACCGTCTCTCATTGAGGAAGAGGGTTAGAGTGAGGGCGACCTGTGCCAATCAAATCACTGATTCAGCAGTTCCATAATTTCCCGTGTTCGCGTCTGCATTAGCCGCTCATTACCGCG
>DASXXQ010000199.1:0-4854 GCA_036502985.1 Buttiauxella sp. | reverse complement strand
CACTTTGCCAAAATAGCTGCCGTCCGCCTTCTTCAGCGTTACTGCCTGCGGCGTCGTGCCCATGGCGGTGATTTGGCCGCTGCTATCGGTAATCATAAACGGCACGTCGGCCGGATTGCTGTTGATGTAAACCGTTTCTTCACTGTTGCCCACGATAGTGGCGCATCCCGTCAGCAGCAGCAGCAGCAGCAGCGGCAGTAAAAGCAGAAATATAAATTTTTTCATCCTGAGCACTCCTGTACGCCCTGTAGATAGCGACTAAGAGCGACACAGAAGCAGGCAATCTTTAAGGCGGAAAAAGTAGATAAACGATGTTTTTATCAGAAGTGATGATTAATCCTACCCAGCAATAGTGGACACACGATTAAGTTCGCTGACCTCATCCTGGCTAAGGTAGTTTTTAGCTACCGTCACGTCACCTTTACGTACTTCTTCACCTTTATAACTGGTCAAGCCCATGTGCGGTTGGCTGGCGTTGGCACGTTTGTGGATGAGTTCAGCAGCGGTATGCCCGGTACAGGCAAAATGTAGTTTGTTCTGGATGGTTTGAAAAAACTGCGTGGTTTCTTTGAGAGACGGCTGATAGTCGGCGGCTAACGCAAAGATCTCCCGTACCCGCAAATACACCCGGCGTTCGCTGGCCCGAATATCGCGGATGCGCTCCAGCATCTCATCGAAATAGTCAGGTACAGTAGAAGAACCAACAGGCGGATTCTTCAGCCGCTCATCGTCCATCACAAAACCTTTGATCAAATATTCCTGAAGCGTCTGGGTGGCCCACTGGCGGAATTGTGTGCCGCGAGGGGAGCGTACACGGTAGCCAACGGCGAGAATGACGGGCAGGCTGTAGTGAAGCCTGTTGCGATTTACCTGACGACTCCCTTCCTGTTGAACTTGTAAGTAAGACTTACAGGTTGCGTTTTGTTCAAGCTCGCCTTCTTCATAGATCGCTTTAATGTGCTGGGTAATGGCCTGGGGTGATCTGATAAAGGTTTGCGATGGTTGCCTGAGGGAGCCAGAGTGTTTCTTGTTCAAAGCGGCATTCAACGCGTACTTCTCCGTCATCGCTGGCAAACATCACAAATTCGCCTGCCGGGGATTGGGTTAAGTACTTATCTGTCATGCCGCCTCCGCTTACATCTAACTTATGATGCTGTAATCCGCTTAGTATGGCAGAGATCCCTGCTGAAGCTCATTACGCGTATAGCGTTTATTTTGCTTTGTATTAGTCGCGACCTGACCCGGTATCTTGAGCAGTATTGTATTCAGCGCACCCGGTTACGATCGCATGACGGAATACTTCACCTCAGCGCTGTCTAACTTTGCGCTTCTTTTTTAATGCTCCTCGTTTTTCCATGCGGCCAAGGATGATCAGCAATCCAATAGGCTTAATTTCCGCTATGAAATGTCATTACCTGCTTAGATATTCCTTTATATTGCCTGTGAGATTAAAGACTGCATATAGATAAACTAAAGCCTCAAAACTCGTTAATAGCTTTTTTCTTCCTCCCTTGATAGTGAGGGCGTCCGGTCTTAAAAGGAGCGTCGCCCTCAACTTTATTCAGTGGATCTCGTGTACCGCATCCCCGCCGATCATCATTAATCTCGTATCGGTCTTAATAAAGCGTGGAGCCTTTAAATCATCGGCCAGCACGGTCACCATCTCGAACAATAAGCCGGTGATATGTTCTTCCTGCTCAGTTGATGGCTGGCCCTGCAAAAGCAGCATGGTTAACGCCGCGCAGTATTCGCGTAGCGTTTCGGAGTCCGTGGTAAGCGGGCAGCGGTAATGGTCTGGTTCCGTCGCATCCACCGTCAGACGCTCAATTAAATGCTCGGGCAGCGGTTCTTTGAGCACCACCTTTAATAACTCCAGCCCGGCATATAAACGGCCACATAGCGCCATACGCTCGATATGGTCATCGTTCTCTATCAGGTCGTCGGCAAAATGCTGGCAGTAGTCCAGCACCTGGAACAAATCCAGCGCGTTATGCAGCGGGGTTTTTAACAGCGTAGTGATAGCCGACTCACGAACCGGCAGCGGGAGGGTGATTTCAGCGGTAGGGGTTGTGGTACTATTCGTGCTAGCCATGGCGTTATGTCCTTTAACGTTGTGGTTAAACGCCTCGGTAGTGGGTCCAAGCACTATTGGGGCGTTGCTATTTGTTGCTTCTGTTACTGATGGTAGGTACCATCAGTCATCACCTTAAACTACTTGGTACCTACCATGCAAGATAAAAAACAAAAACTTTCCTTCGATCGTCCAAAAAGTACGATGAAGAACATCCGCTTCGAAGATGAGCTTTTGGAACAGATAGAGAAGGCTGCTGGAAAGGGGCAGTTTAGTGCCTGGGTGAAAGAGGCTTGTAGGATGAGATTATTCGTTAGTGAGATCAGTTTGAAGGAAAAGTGAGAAATTCAACATTGATTATTGCAACTTTAAAAATTAATCTAACGTGTAATAAAACTTAGTAAGGTTATTCTAATGAAAGAAATGAAAGAAATGAAAGAAATTATTACTATACTTCGCCAGCGGCAATCTGTTGCTGATCATAGTTCATTACTTGCTTCCACTCAAAGTGACCGTGCTAGGTTGATATATTCAGCTGCATTTCGTAGATTACAGCAAAAAGCTCAGGTTTTTTCCTTAGAAAGTAATTCAGCAGTTCGTTCACGCCTTACGCATTCTATTGAAGTTTCTCATATTGGAAGATATATAGTAGCCGCAATATGTAAATTAATTGAAGATTCAGCTAATATCAACAGCGCTGAGAAGGAATTTTGGCGTAATGAGAGTTTATCCATATCTAATATTGTGGAGACGGCATGTTTGATGCATGATATTGGTAACCCTCCTTTTGGCCATTTTGGAGAGGCTGCTATTGTTGAATGGGCTTCATCGGCAGAAACATTAAAAGCAGTCATGGAGTCCTTATGTTTGAAGCCAGAAGACACAGCTGTCGCTGAGGAATTATTAGCCGATTTTGTTAACTTTGATGGAAATCCGCAAGGTTTTAGAATTCTGACTAAGTTGCAGGGAGAAGATGGTTATTATGGGCTCAATCTTACCTATACACAGCTTGCTGTTTTCTTGAAATATACTTGTTGTCCAGCGGAAAAAAACAATACTAAATATTTCAATAAAAAAATTGGATATTTTAGCACTGAAAAAAACATACTTGAAAGTGCATGGGGAATATTGAACATGCCTTGTAATATGAGACATCCACTAGGCTTTCTCATGGAAGCTTCAGATGATATTTCTTACTGCATTAGCGATATAGAAGATGGTATTGAGAAAAAAATTATCACACCTGAACATTTTAAGGAATTTGTAATTGGTAGACTTAATATTGTTGCTAATGAATTTCCTAAAAGTCGTTCGGAAACTCAGAAACTTTTAGATACTATTTCGTCTAAAGATGATTTCTCACCTATTAGCAGCTTTCTATTATTCAAGACGCGACTTTCCAATCTTTTGGTCAAGCATGTTGCAGAAATGTTTGTTGCTAAATATGATAAATTTATGAGTTTTAAAATTGAAAGTGAAATTATTTACAAGGGATCTTACGAATATGCTTTGTTGAAAATTTTAAAAGATTACACGGCAAAGTATTTATTTACCTCTTATGAGGCTGAAAAAATGGAGTTGTCCGGGTTCGCCATAATAAAAGGAATTCTTGATGGGTTTAATAAACTTCTGAGATTAGAAAAACATGAGTTTTCATGCCTTGTATTAGAAGATATTGATGGCATAAAAGAAAACAAATTACATATTGAACGAAGGCTGTATAACAGATTGCCGTCGAAGCATCTGAATTCATATAAATCTGCTATTATGCGACTTCCGCTGAATAGTCCGGTTTGGAGTTCGGAAAAACTTAAACATGCTTTAGAAGAAACGGACTCTCAAGTTGAATGGAATCTAAGAGCTCATTTAATCGTTGATTTTATATCCGGTATGACAGATCAGTTTTCAATGGATACCTATCAGTTGCTAAAAGGTATTAAGGTGTAAAAATGTCTGAATATATGAGTTACTATTCGAGCATTAATCGCCACCCTTTCCAATGGGTAAGCGATATGCTTAAGTATGAAATAAATTCAAATAAAATTTCATCAAGTATTATTTTATCTTTTAGCAAATATAAATATATCCCACAGTCATTTAGTGATCAAAGAGTATCTTTCGGTTTACCATTGTATCAATTAAATGAAATGTCGCTTTTTAATATTATATCAGATTTAGGTGAGGGGGAAGAGTTAGCAATACATTCAATAGTGTCTGATATAGGTAGGGAATTTCATATTCCGCTTATTGACTTCGGCAATAAAGATATGAGTGTTATTGATTCTTCTCCATTGAAGGAGTTATCTAATCATTGGGGCATGACCTTTCAAATATACAGTAGTGGTAGATCTTATCATGCCTACGGTAATAGACTTTTGAGTACCCCTGATTGGATTAAATTCATGGGGAGCTTGTTGCTGTTAAACAAGCCTGGAGTATATAAATTAATTGATGATCGATGGATTGGACATAGAATATTAGCTGGTTACGCAGCACTAAGATGGAGTAATAATAGCTCTCACTATAAAAAGATCCCTTCTCGAGTAGGTTTCCTAAATCCTAACGGCCTTCTCTTAGAGACAACGAATCATCGATTATTTTAAATTTGTGATAATAAGTTCCAATCTCATTAATATATCAAATTGGCGGAAGATCACAGGAGTTGAACCTGCCCGGCACCGCTGGCGGCACCAACTGGATTTGAAGTCCAGCCGCCTCACCGGAGACGACGATCTTCCCAGCCTTCATTGCTACATGGAGGCGGAGCGGATTATACCGGGTTT